>JBGVAQ010000253.1:0-3713 GCA_045224775.1 Acutalibacteraceae bacterium
TTTATCAGTCGAGAAAGAACAATGTACCGCAGGGAATGGTCATAACAAAAATAAACTCATACAGTCCTCTTTCAAATACACAGGCAAGAGAAAAGGATATCATAACAGAGGTAAACGGAGTAACGGTAAAATCTGCATATGAGTTTATCGACCAGCTCAGCAAATATAAGCCCGGTGATAAAGTTACATTAAAGCTTTTCAGGGCTGCCGCTACAATGGCAGACATTTCATACAGCTTTGAAGTACAGGTCGAGCTTATAGACGATAACCTGTAATAAAAATTTAAAAAATTATTGAATAGGGTATTGAAAAATGCAGAAAGGTGTGTTATTATAATATACAGATAGAAATTATCAACTATTTCTATTGTTTATGTACTAATTGTATAATATCTCCATTTTTTTCATTATCCCTTCCTTTTACAAAAATCGGGTACGCATGACGTACCCGATTTTTGTTTTTTGTTCTGCTCAAAATCAAATTTGACTTGAAAAGGTATGTGCTGTATGGTAGAATTGTAGTGAACAATTCCTGATTATTTATCATTGATTGTTAATTATTTTAAGGGGTGTTTTTTGATGGGTGAAGTAAAAAGGATCTTTGTTGAAAAGCGTGACGGTTTTGATGTAGAAGCATCTAATCTTTCCGCTGATCTCAGAAATAATCTCGGACTTTCGGCAATAGAAAAAGTCAGGATAATAAACCGTTATGATATAAGCGGTCTTGAAGGCGAAAACTTCGAGAGGGCAAAAAATACGATACTCAGTGAAACTAATGCAGATATAGTATATGATGAGGTTCTTCCCGAGGATAAGGACTTCCGTGTGTTCGCTATGGAATACCTTCCGGGTCAGTACGATCAGAGAGCAGACTCCGCCGCTCAGTGCGTTCAGCTCCTTACTCAGGGCGAAAGACCAAAGGTAGTAAGTGCAAAGCTTATTGCCGTTAAGGGAAATATAAGCGATGACGAATTTCTTAAAATACAGCATTATCTTATCAACCCCGTTGAGTCAAGAATTGCTTCTCTTGATAAGCCGCTGTCACTCGACATGAAGGCTGACAGACCTGATGATGTTGCAGTAATAGAGGGCTTCATATCATGGAATGACGATGAAATGCAGAAGTACTATTCTTCAATGGGCTTTGCAATGACACTTTCAGATCTTAAATTCTGCCGTGACTACTTCCGTGATGACGAACACAGAGATCCGACAGTTACAGAACTCAGAGTTATTGATACATACTGGTCAGACCACTGCCGTCATACTACCTTCCTTACAAGACTTGAAAAGGTAGAGATAGAAAAAGGCATACTCTCAAAGACAATAGAGGACGCTTTACAGCTTTATTATGACAGCCGTGACGAAATATACGGCAAGGATACAACAAGGGACGTATCACTTATGGATATGGCGCTTGCAGGAATGAAGCTCCTTAAAAAGAGAGGGCTTATACCCGACCTTGACCAGAGCGATGAAATAAATGCATGTTCCATAGAAGTTCCCGTAACCATAGACGGCAAAACAGAACAGTGGCTCGTTCAGTTCAAGAACGAAACCCATAACCACCCGACAGAAATAGAACCTTTCGGTGGTGCCGCAACATGTCTCGGCGGTGCAATAAGAGATCCGCTTTCAGGACGTGCATATGTATATCAGGCAATGCGTGTAACAGGTTCGGGCGATCCTACTGTGCCGTTTGAGAAAACCATGTCAGGAAAGCTCCCGTCAAGAAAGATAACAACAGGTGCGGCGGCTGGCTACAGCTCATACGGAAATCAGATAGGTCTTGCAACAGGTCAGGTAACAGAGCTTTACGATCAGGGCTATGTTGCAAAAAGACTTGAAATAGGTGCAGTAATAGGCGCATCACCTAAAGCAAATGTAGTGCGTGACGTACCCGCTCCCCATGATATAATAGTTCTTCTCGGCGGCAGAACAGGACGTGACGGCTGCGGCGGTGCAACAGGTTCTTCAAAAGCTCATACAACCGATTCAATAGAAACATGCGGTGCTGAGGTACAAAAGGGCAATCCGCCGACAGAAAGAAAAATTCAAAGACTTTTCAGAAACAGCAAGGTTTCTACAATGATAAAACGCTGTAATGACTTCGGTGCAGGCGGCGTATGTGTTGCAATAGGTGAGCTTGCAGACGGTCTTACAGTAGATCTTGACAAGGTAACAAAGAAATATGACGGTCTTGACGGAACAGAGCTTGCTATATCCGAATCACAGGAGAGAATGGCAGTCGTACTCGATCCTAAGGACGTTGACGCATTCATAGCAGAGTCCGACAAGGAAAATCTTGAAGCAACGGCTGTAGCTGTTGTTACTGAAAACCCCCGTCTTACTATGAAGTGGAGAGGAAAGACAATAGTTGACCTCAGCAGAAAGTTCCTCAATACAAACGGTGTTACTCAGACAGCACAGGCATATATAACCGCTCCCGATAAGGATAACTGTTACAGAAAGCTTGCACCTAAAGCACTTGAAGGCATGGATGCCGCAGAGGCATTCAAAGCTAACCTTTCAAGACTTGAAGTATGCTCGCAGAAAGGTCTTTGCGAGAGATTCGACTCAAGTATAGGTGCGGCGACAGTACTTATGCCTTTCGGCGGAGTTACACAGCTTACTCCCGAAGATGCTATGGCTGCAAAGATACCGCTGCCTGAGGGTGAAACAGATGACGCTACAGCTATGGCATACGGCTATATACCCGGTGTTTCAAGATGGAGTCCGTTCCACGGTTCAGCGTATGCGGTTGTAGAGTCACTTTCAAAGCTGCTTGCAATAGGTGCAGATCCACTTACGGCAAGACTTACTTTTCAGGAATATTTTGAACGTCTGCATGATGTACCGTCAAGATGGGGCAAGCCTGCCGCAGCACTTCTTGGTTCACTCGTTGCTCAGATAAAGCTTGGTCTGCCGTCAATAGGCGGTAAGGACAGTATGTCGGGTTCATTTGAAGATCTTGACGTGCCGCCTACACTTGTAAGCTTTGCAGTTGCTATGACAAAGGCATCAAAGACTGTTTCCGCAGAGTTCAAAAAGAGCGGTTCAAGAGTAATATATGTCCCCGTTCCCGAGGATAAGGAAACACTTATGCCTGACTGGGAAAAGCTCAAAGAGATGTACAAGTCCGTTTATGCACTCATGGACAGCGGAAAAGTACTTGCCGCTTCAACAGTAAAAGAGGGCGGTGCAGCCGCTTCTGTTGCAAAGATGAGTTTCGGTAATAAAATCGGCTTCAAGTTTGCGAATACACTTACAAATGACGAGCTTTTCGCACCGCTCAGCGGTTCACTCATAATAGAGCTTGCTGACGGCGCAGAGCCTGAAAATATTCTTTACTATGAGCTTGGCACAACTACAGATGACGGCTGTATAACAGTCAACGGAAAGAGCCTTGCAATAGATGAGCTTATAGAGGCATGGACAGGAAAGCTTGAAAGCGTGTTCCCTGTAAAAGCAGCATGTCCCGAAAATAAAAAGGATGTACCGCTTTATACAGAGCGCAATACATCTTCACCGGCAATTCATACAGCTAAACCCAAAGTATTCATACCTGTATTCCCCGGCACTAACTGCGAGGTCGATACAGCAAGAGCATTTGCAAAGGCAGGTGCAGAGCCTCAGCTCCTTATCGTAAGAAATCTTACGCCTTCGGCTATTGAAGAAACAATAGATGAAATGGTACGTCTTATAGAGCAGTCA
>JBGVAQ010000254.1:0-10644 GCA_045224775.1 Acutalibacteraceae bacterium
GAAATAATCGCAGTTTATGCCCTCGGTCTTTACGATACAGCCTTCCTTTGAATTAAAGAAGAAATCCTTTATACCGTTTTCATTAAGCGTCATGCTTATCGAAAGGACAGCCTTCCTGTAAAGCTTTTTGGATTTTTCATCATATTCCCTTCCCGGCCATAGATTGTCGATGGCTTCAATACAGCTTACAGCAGAACCTCTTTTGTCTATGCATAATGCAAGAAGCTCCTTGGCTTTTGAGTTGTGAAAATTTACGGGAGTATTTTTCACAATAACAGAAAATTGTCCGAAAGTTATTATCTTCAAGTCACTGTTTCTTGCGGTAATAAGGTCAAGGATATCGAGTACCCGTATTATTTCATCCTTGTCGCCTGATCGTTTAAGAAAATACTCGCATTTGTATTTTCTCATGTTAACACACTGCTCATCAATGCTGCCAAGCAGACATATGACAGTTTCGGGATAATTTGTATGTACCAGATCAATGATCTTTTCATGGATGTTGTTTTCAAATTCAGCGGAAAGAAAGATAAGCTCCGCTTTGATGTGCGTCAGGAAATCAATACAATTGTCCGCACAGTCAAACCTTAATACTTCCTTTTCGTTATCCTTTCCAAGTTCACTGATAAGTACAGATAACTCTGACATTTTGTTGTCGCATATAATGACCTTCATAAGCACTGCCTCCCCCTTGTAGTTTTATGGTCACATTTGCTGATATTATTTTATAATATTTCGTTCACATTGTCAATACAAAAGTGAAAGAAAATCATCAACAAAATCCTTTAGATGAACGGGAAAAAGCTGATATTTTTCCACAAGTTCTTTAAGATTCTTTACTTTTTCGATGTCTTCGGAAATATTTTCCACCGTACAGCTTTCGCCCTTTTGAGAAGCGAGCACGGGATCAGCATTGTGTAAATACAAGCCGTAAACGGTAACATTTCCGTGGTCTTCGATATATATTTCAGAGCATACGATATCACAACAATAAACACTTCCGGTCAGTTCTTCCGTCATAATAGATAACTCCCTGCGTAAATTTTTATTGATAATACCCTAAACAACAGAAGTAATTATATTACACAACGGAAGTATTTTCAATACCACTATAGTTGGTTTATGTTCATATCATTTTTGCGGCATCAAATCTGGAGCTTATTTTCAGCTTTTTGTAGCTGTTGTAAAGATTCTTTTTTACAGTACCTTCGCTTATATTGAGCTGTTCTGCGATATACCTGTTTGTATAGCCCTCGGCTGCCAGCATAGTTATCTCTCTTTCTCTTGGAGTAAGTTTGTCAAGTCTGCTGCTGTCAGAATAAAATCTTTTGTCTATGCGCATGACGGTAACATACATCATTTCGGTTCTGCCGCCGTTTATCAGCGGCAGACATGAGAGTACAAACTTGCACTTTTTTCCTGTTGATGAGATACATTCTATCTCACCGCATGAGGAATGAAGTTCTTCCATAGCATATAAGAATATCGTGCTGTGTGTGATGTTAAATATGAGATTTGGATTATTATCTGATAATGTCAGAAAATTTTTGTTGCTTATCAAGAACTGTATATTTTTTTCATCAGTACATGAAAATGTACCGAAGGCTGTTGTGGTGTATGCTGTATATCCGCTGTTTTCGGTGTACAGCTCATCATAGTTATCCTTTATTTTCATAACCGAAATATGAAGTATGTTATTATCGGCAGAGCCTGCCACATGGTAAACTGATTTTTCAGGATGGCAGTTTTTTTCTAAAAAACAGAAGCTTTCGCCTGTAGCAAGATGTATAAAGTATTTTTTCAGACGTTCGGCAAGTTCCGGAGGTACTGTATATTTTTTTGCTGTACATGAAGACATTATTTTGAGTTTAAAGAAATCATCGTCAGCATATATAAGTAAAACTTCACCGTTTCTTTTTATCCTGAAATCCGCAGTTATACATTTTGCTGTGTCGCAGCCGCATATATCAAACACACCGGACACCCCCTGTAAATAAAAATTTAAGGTATATATATTATAACATTTGATACGCCACTGTTTTTACACTAAAATGACACTGTTTTGCTACTTCTGACTTGTAATATGCATTAAATGCATTGTTTTTGAATTTATGTTTTATATATTTTTTTATAATATGTGTGCAACAATACTTGATAATATATTAAAAAAGTGTATAATAATTATGTATAGCTTTATACATCGTATAAAAAGGGAGAAGGGAAAAAATGTACTCAGAAAGACTGATAAATGCAGCGTCAGACCGTGAGTTCTGCGACCTTGTATTGAAAAACTGCCGTGTACTTAACGTATTTACGGGAGAGATACTAAAGGGGGATATCGGTATAGCAGAAGGACGTATTGCAGGGATCGGTGGATATGAAGGAAAAGTCGAAAAGGATCTTGAAGGAAAATATGTCGTACCGGGATTTATAAATGCACACCTTCATGTTGAGTCCTCAATGGTAACACCACAGGTGTATGCAATGGAGGAAATAAAACATGGTACTACGACAATTATAACAGATCCTCACGAGATAGTTAATGTCGGCGGAATAGATGCACTTATAGATATTCTTAAAGCAGCAGATCATTGTCCGATAAACTATTATGTAATGCTGCCGTCGTGCGTTCCGTGCACGGGATTTGAACATTCGGGAGCTGTGCTTGATGCACGTCATTTAAAAATGTTCAAAAACGTTCCTAATGTGCTTGGTCTCGGAGAAATGATGAATGCAGAGGGTGTTATAAGGAATGACATTACGGTAGCCGAAAAGCTAAAAGAATTTTCTGATATGATAATCGATGGACATGCACCAATGTATAAGGGTGAAAAACTCAATGCATATGCATGTGCAGGTATAAACACCGACCATGAAAGCGTAACATTTGAAGAAGCCGTTGCAAAGCTTAGGTGTGGTATAGCCGTACTTGTGCGTGAAGGCTCGGCATCAAAAAATCTTGAGGCTATAATTACAGGAGTTGCAGAAAACGATATTGATACATCAAATCTTGCGTTTTGTACAGATGACAAGCATCTTGCTGATATACGCCGTGAGGGAACTATAAGAAACAACATAAAGAAAGCTATAGAACTGGGACTTTCTCCGGTGAAAGCTTATCAGATGGCAACAATAAATGCAGCAAGGATATACGGACTTAAAGATATCGGTGCAGTTGCCTGCGGATATAAAGCGGATATGGTTGTGCTTGACAGCCTTGAAGATGTTGAAATATCTGATATATATAAGGACGGAGTTTCGCTGAAGGATATCAAAGAACCCGAAATGATAAGCTATAACACCAGACTTATGCATTCGGTAAATCCTGCACCGCTTGCCGATGATGCTTTTGACATACCCGAAAGGGATATGTATATGGTCATAGGTCTTGTTAAAAATCAGATAATAACAAGGAAGCTTTGTATGGCACATGAGCAGGTAGCTCAGAATATCAAAAAGGGTGTTATACGTAAGATAGCCGTTATAGAAAGACATCATTCAACAGGCAATTGTGCATGTGCATATATAACAGGCTATGGTCTGGATCATGGTGCAGTAGCAACTACTGTAGCACATGATTCTCATAACATAATAGTAATCGGAGATAATGACAGTGATATGCATAAGGCTGTAGAGCATATTAAAGAAATAAACGGCGGCTACACAATAATTTCCGACGGAAAAGTCATAGGCTCTCTGCCGCTTGAATACGGTGGACTTATGAGTACGAAAAGTGCAGACGAATTCATTCCCATGCTTGATGGTATAATTAAAAAGGCATATGAGCTTGGTGTGGATAAGGACATAGATCCGTTTATAACGCTGTCGTTTACCGCATTGCCTGTCATACCGGAAATACGTATTACAGATCAGGGACTATTCGACGTAACAAAATTCAAATTCATTGATGAATAAAAGGAGTTTTACAAATTGAAAGCAGCAAAGGCTTTAATAGTTTTACTTACAGCATTTATCGTTGTAATATTTACAGATTGCAGCAGTGCAGAAAAGAAGGAAACAGAGGAAATAATACATGCAAAGCCGGTATCGTCATCTCTGGCAAGCAAGCCGGAATCGTCAGCCGAAAAAAAACCGGAATCATCAGTGCCGGTAATAATCGAGTCGAATACAACTGAGCCAAGCAGAATAGAATTCAGTATAAACAATGAAAAGCTGTTTGAAACACTTGATGAGTATTTTAGTGCTGACTCAACAAAAGAGGTAATAGATAAAATAATATCCGGTGCCGAGGAAGGTACAGAAAAGAACGTGTATGTAGATAATAAAAACACGCTTGTTTTTGAAACGAAGATAAAGCAGGAGCTTACTTCGGGAGGCATTGATGAATTCAGGAAAAGAATCTCGGAAAGTGTAAATAACAGCAAGGATGTATTCATGGGTTTTGTATATGAGCTTGAAGAATGCATAGACAATGATGACATAAGAGTATTGGTAAGATATATCGACAACGACGCAAATGTTATATTTGAAGAAACATTTGAAAACGGTTCAAAAAAAGCTGAAAGTAATACGGACACAGAAGAAAATACAGTTACAGAGGAAAATACAAGTACTGAAGAAAATGAATAATTATTATTTCGGGGAGGCAATTAATGATGAAAAGAACATTCAAGGTATCAGCGATAGTTATATCTTTGTTGACAGCTGTATCAATAATGACAGCCTGCAATTCCGGCAAGACAGAGAGCAGTTCTTCAAAAGCGAGCAGCAACGCATCAAATCCGTTTGTTTCCTCAGCAAGTGAAGCAGAGTCTGATACATCAAAAACTTCACAGGCAAGTACATCGGTATCTGAAACGTCTGAAAATGATAAGCAGTCATCTGTATCTGAAACTACAGAGAGCAGCACGCAGACAAGCAAGCCTGAAACACAGGAAAGCAGTAAGGAGACAAGTATGTTTGATATCTCAGAGGCAATGGAGGAGCTGAATAAATACAGATCAATGGCACCTATCGGCGATATAAGCCTGCCTTCAGACCTGACATCAGATCAGGATATACAACAAGAGATATCAAAGTTTCTGGAAAGCGAGTCGCAGACAAGCACTGTAAAGCCGTCTGAGAGCAGTGCTGCGGTAAGTGAAACACCGTCTTCCGAAAAGCGTACATTAAAAGAATATATCGAAAAAAGCGGCGGAGCAGATGTACTTAGCAAGTATGCAAGTCAGTATTCCGGAGATCAGGCGGATGTAAAGTTCTATCTTGTTGATGATAATACACTTGCGCTTGAGATGGTCGTAAAATCAGTTGACCTGTCAACACAAACCGAAGAAGCACGAGTTTCCATGACACAGATGCTTGAACAGTCTTTTGAAACATACAAAACCATGATAAGAGCGCAATTAAGCTCGGTACAGCAGGAAAATGATCTTGCAGATTTTTCTGTTGAGCTTGTAGTCAAGGACAACAATGGCTCAATGATATTCAATACAACAATCTGATAATAAAAAAACACGGTCGCTGACCGTGTTTTTTTATATGTTCAGTTTTCTGACGGGAAGAACTCGCCGTGTTTTTCATAGCTTACTATCTGAACGGGCTTGTTGCTGCTGTCCACCATAACAACTTTAGGTGAATGCTCCCTGAGTTCATCGGGAGTCATATCTGCATAAGACATTATTATTATAGTATCGCCCTTCTGCCCTGAACGTGCAGCGGCACCGTTAAGACATATAACTCCGCTGTCAGCTTCGCCTGCGATAACATAAGTTTCGATACGGCTGCCGCTGTTGATGTTAACGACATGAACTCTTTCATATTCATAAATGCCTGCGGCATCCATAAGTGTTTTATCAATGGTTATACTTCCGATATAATTAAGCTCAGCCTGTGTTATAACAGCACGGTGTATCTTGCTTTTAAGAACGGATATCAGCATATCAACCCTCCATATCAATATCTTCCGTAAAGAAGTTGTCTATAAGTCTTGTTGAACCTATGTAAACAGCTATTGCACAAAGTGCAGGACGATCAATCTGTGGTATCTGCTGCATAGTTTTTTCGTCCACTATTTTTACATAGTCAATTTTTGCAAGGGATTCTGAATTTATAAGCTCCGTCATGGCTTTTATTACAGCTGCGCAGTCCTTTTCACCGTTTTTAACCATATCTTTTCCCAAAGCTATTGATCTTGAAAGTACAAGTGCTGCCTGACGTTCATTTTCGGAAAGATAGGTATTTCTGGAACTTTTAGCAAGTCCGTTGCTTTCTCTTACTATAGGACAGCCTGTTATTTTTATATCCATGTTGAGATCTTCAACCATGTGTTTTATAACAGCTAACTGCTGGGCATCTTTTTTTCCGAAATACGCATTGTCTGGCTTTACGATATTGAAAAGCTTTGTTACGACTGTACATACGCCTCTGAAATGCACAGGACGGCTGAGACCGCAAAGCTCCTGAGTAAGCACTGTCATGTCAACGAATGAAGAAAAGCCGTCTTTATACATTTCCTCGGGTTCGGGATTGAATATAAGATCTCCGCCGTGCTGTTCAACGAGAAGAGCATCGTGCTGTATATCACGGGGATATGTCTGCAAATCTTCGGTAGGGCCGAACTGCATTGGATTCACGAAGTCTGATACAACAGTCCTGTCATTTTCTTTTACTGAACGGTCGATAAGACTTGCATGACCTTCGTGGAGATATCCCATTGTCGGCACAAGACCTACTGTAAATCCCTGTTTTCTCCATTCTGCTACCTGACTGCGGACTTCACTTATAGTTTTGACTATCTTCATTTTTATTCCTCCATATCAAGCTGTTCCAGCACCTCATCGGGAATGCTGTATGTATGTTCGTCAGACGGGAATGCTCCCGACTTTGTTTCAAGTATATATTCTTTAATGCCGTTTTCCAGTTCTTTTCTTACCTGTGCAAACTGCTTTACAAATTTTGGTACATGGTCGGTAGTAAGACCTGACATATCCTGATATACAAGCACCTGACCGTCACAGTCGTTTCCTGCACCGATACCGATAGTAGGTATAACAAGTTTGCTTGTTATTATCTGAGCAAGCTTTGCAGGTATGCCTTCAAGTACAACGGCACATGCACCTGCGTCCTGTATTTTGACGGCATCTTCGATTATTTTCTTTGCTTTTTCCACGCTTTTTCCCTGTACCTTGAATCCCCCGAAAGCATTTACAGACTGAGGTGTAAGACCTAAATGTGCAACAACGGGTATAGAAGCATTGACTATGGCTTTTATCTGCTCACATACTTCTGCACCGCCCTCTAACTTTACGGCATTTGCACCGCCTTCTTTTATAAGTCTGCCTGCGTTAAGTACAGCGTCATAAACGCTTGTCTGATATGACATGAAAGGCATATCGGCAACAACGAAAGCATTTTTTGTCCCCCTTACAACTGCTTTTGTATGATGTATCATATCATCCATTGTAACGGGAAGGGTATTTTCATAACCGAGCATTACCATACCGAGTGAATCGCCTACCAGTATAGCATTTACTCCGCATTCGTCAATAATTTTTGCTGTTGTGTAGTCATAAGCAGTAAGCATCGTTATCTTATCGCCCGATTGCTTCTGAGTTAGCAGTGTTGAAACAGTATTTTTCATAGCCGTACTCCTTTTATTTTGATGTTATCTTTCCCTTGCGCAAAGTGTTTCGGGATAAGGTACGCCTATATTATAATATCTTGAAGAAAATAAATCAATATTTTTTTAAGCAAGTAATTATATGAAGTGTAAAATATAAGAAAATTTATAATTTGTTGCTAAGACAACAGATAAATTTCAGGTAATAGTGTAAAATAGTTATAAACAAAAAAACAAGGAGAGATATATTTATGGTAGTATTGAATAACATGAAAGCAGCCATAGTAGGCTGCGGATTTGTAGGTTCTGCATCTGCATTCGCACTCATGGAAAGTGGACTGTTTTCCGAGATAGTTCTTATAGATGCAGACAGGAACAAGGCAGAGGGTGAAGCACTTGATATAAGTCACGGACTTCCTTTTGCAAAGCCTATGCAGCTTTACGCAGGAGATTATGATGATATATCAGATGCATCAATAATAATCGTAACAGCCGGTGCAGGACAGAAGCCGGGTGAAACAAGACTTGACCTTGTTCATAAGAATGTAGGCATATTCAAGTCTATAATACCCGAAATAGCAAAAAAGAACAAGGATGCGATATTGCTGATAGTTGCAAATCCTGTGGATATACTCACCTATGCTGCATTGAAGCTCAGCGGCTATCCGAGTAATCGTGTATTCGGTTCGGGTACAGTACTTGATACCGCAAGACTTAAATATCTTCTTGGTGAGCATCTGGGAGTTGACAGCCGAAGTGTACACGCATTTATAGTAGGCGAGCATGGCGACAGTGAGATAGTGGCATGGAGCAGTGCGAATGTATCGGGAATACCGCTGCATAATTTCTGTGAGATGAGAGGCTATTTTGACCACGACAGTTCTATGGAGCGTATAGCCGAGGACGTAAAGAACAGTGCATATAAGATAATCGAAAAGAAAAGAGCTACCTATTACGGAATAGCAATGTCTGTAAGAAGGATATGCGAAGCTATAGTAAGGGACGAGAAGTCAATACTTCCGATATCCTGTATGCAGAAGGGTGATAACGGTATAAGCGATATTGCTATCAGTATGCCGGCTATCGTAGGCAGAAACGGTGTTGAAGGAAATGTACCGATAAGACTTAACGATAAGGAAAAGGCAGATCTTAAAAAATCAGCTGACACACTCAAAGGTGTCATAGATGAAGTTTTTGCAGAGGAATAATACTTTTATAAATGTGGAATTTGGAAAGTGGAAAGTGGAATTATATCAGATTTCGTATTAGAAGGTAAATTATAAAACAGGCACATCTGCTGATATGTTATGTCAGCGGATGTGCCTGTAATTTTATTATTCTTCAAAAAGGGGAGTGGAGAAATATCTTTCGGCGGTATCGGGAAGTATTGTAACGACAGTTTTTCCCGGACCGAGTTTTTCGGCAAGTTTGAGAGCTGCTGCGACATTTGTTCCTGCCGAGATACCGCACATGATACCTTCAAGTGATGCAAGCTGTTTTGCTGTATTTATTGCATCTTCATCGGTAACGATGTGGATATGGTCATATATTTGTGTGTTGAGGATAGAGGGGATAATACCGTCACCGATACCCATTTGCAGATGAGTTCCGACAGTTCCGCCGGCAAGTATAGCGGCGTGTTCAGGCTCAACAGCCCATATTTCTATATCAGGGTACTGTTTTTTGAGTGTTTCGCCAATGCCGGTTATAGTACCGCCTGTTCCGATACCTGAGCAGAAACCGTCTATTTTGCAGGCTGTCTGTTCAAGTATTTCAAGAGCGGTGAAATATTTGTGAGCATTGGTGTTGTTTTCATTTTCAAACTGCTGCGGCACGAATACATTCGGATCTTTTGCAGCCATATCGGAAGCAGTTTCCAGACATTTTCTTATGCACTTTCCGATATCTCCGTCATCATGGATAAGGATAACTTCAGCGCCGTAATGTCTGACAAGTTTTCTGCGTTCCTCGCTTACAGAATCGGGCATTATTATTATGGTTTTATAACCTCTTACAGCGCCCACGAGTGCAAGACCGATACCCTGATTTCCGCTTGTAGGTTCAACGATTATAGTATTCTTGTTTATCTTGCCTTCTTTTTCCGCATTTATTATCATATTGTAAGCGGTGCGTGTTTTGATAGAGCCGCCGACGTTAAGCCCTTCAAATTTAACGAAAATATCGGCATTACCCGGTTTGTTCAGTCTGTTGAGCTTTATCATAGGTGTATGGCCCATTGCTTCAAGAATATTATTATATACCATATTTATTCATCATCTCCTGCCGGCAAGCTGCCGGATCCTTTATAATCTTTATAGATATTGCAATAGCGTAAGCATCCAAGCAATAATTCTACCATATTTTCGTCGGATTATTTTTCTTTTATAGAAAAACTATAAATAATAAGTTTCTAAATATAATATGTTTGAAATACAAAACGGGTGTCCGGTTAATTGCGAACACCCGTTTTAAATATCAATCCCTGTGTGCGATATCCTTGTATTCTATCCTGTCATGTACATTTTTATATGCGGGGCGGATTATTTTACTCGGATTTACAAGTTCTTCCATTCTGTGAGCAGACCAGCCGGCGATTCTTGCGATAGCGAAAATAGGAGTAAACAGTTTAGCCGGCAGATCGAGCATACTGTAAACAAATCCGCTGTAGAAATCGACATTTGCGCTTACACCCTTGTATATTCTGCGTTCCTTGGCGATAACTTCGGGAGCAAGCTTTTCGACCATTGAATAAAGCCTGAATTCATCCATTTTACCCTTTTCTTCGGAAAGCTTTTCAACAAAGCCTTTGAACACTCTTGCTCTGGGATCGGATATTGAATATACAGCGTGTCCCATGCCGTATATAAGACCTGATTTGTCAAAAGCTTCACCGTGAAGGAGCTTTGCAAGGTAAGCACGTATTTCGTCCTCATCACTGTAATCTGATATGTTCTTTTCCATATCCTCAAACATTTTTACAACTTTTATGTTAGCGCCGCCGTGTTTTGGACCTTTAAGAGAACCGAGAGCGGCAGCGATAGCAGAATAAGTATCTGTTCCTGATG
>JBGVAQ010000255.1:0-3674 GCA_045224775.1 Acutalibacteraceae bacterium
AACGTAGAAAAAGTGACTGTTTCCGAAGGTATCACCCAAATAGGCGACTCTGTTTTTAAAGATTCCTCACTGCGTTCGGAATGACAAGGCTTACAAGTTTTAGATTTTACCGAATATTAGTGAAATTCAGCATTGGCATATATAGTTGTTCTCAATATATCCAAAACCTTTGTTTTAACGCCAGAAAAAATATAAAATATTTACATTTTTCCACTTTACATAAGGAATAAAAAGTGTTAGAATTAATGTCGGAACAGTATGCAAAACTGTTTTATAAATGATCTTCTTTAGACTGCTCTGTATGTTTTTTAACGGGGAGTCTAAAAAAATAAAAAGGAGGACAATATCCTATGGCAAGAAAAATGAAAACCATGGACGGTAACAACGCCGCTGCTCATGTAGCTTATGCGTTTACTGAAGTTGCAGGTATCTATCCTATAACTCCGTCCAGCCCTATGGCAGACTATGTTGATCAGTGGTCAGCTCAGGGACTTAAAAACATCTTCGGCACAACAGTAAAGGTTTCTGAAATGCAGTCTGAGGCCGGCGCATCAGGTACCGTTCACGGTTCACTTAATGCTGGTGCTCTTACTACTACTTTCACAGCTTCTCAGGGACTTCTTCTTATGATCCCGAATATGTACAAAATAGCCGGTGAACTTCTTCCGGGCGTATTCCATGTTTCTGCCCGCTGCGTTGCTTCACACGCTCTTAACATCTTCGGCGACCATTCAGACGTATATGCATGCCGTCAGACAGGTTTTGCTATGCTCGCTGAAACAAATACTCAGGAAGTAATGGACCTTGCTCCTGTTGCTCACCTTGCAGCTATCGAAGGCAGAGTTCCTTTTATCAACTTCTTTGACGGTTTCAGAACATCTCACGAGATACAGAAGATCGCTATATGGGATTATGATGATCTTAAGGAAATGTGCGATATGGACGCTGTCAAGGCTTTCAGAAAGAGAGCTCTTAACCCTGAGCATCCTGTAATGAGAGGTTCACACGAGAACGGTGATATCTTCTTCCAGCACAGAGAGGCTTGCAACAAGTATTATGATGCAGTTCCTGAGATCGTTGAAAAGTACATGGGCAAGATCAATGACAAGCTCGGTACAGATTATAAACTCTTCAACTACTACGGTGCAGAGGATGCAGAGCGTGTAATCATCGCTATGGGTTCAATCTGTGACGTTGCAGAAGAAGTTATTGACTACATGAACGCAAGAGGCGAAAAAGTTGGTCTTGTAAAGGTAAGACTTTATCGTCCGTTCAGAGCTGACAAGCTCGTTGAAGCTATTCCTGCTACATGTAAGAAGATCGCTGTTCTTGACAGAACAAAAGAGCCCGGTGCTCTCGGCGAGCCTCTGTTCCTCGATGTTATCGCAGCTCTCGCAGCTCAGGGCAGAACAGGTATGCAGGTTATCGGCGGCAGATACGGCCTCGGTTCAAAGGATACTCCTCCTTCAAGCGTATTCGCAGTATATGATGAGCTTGCTAAGGATGCTCCCAAGGCACAGTTCACAATCGGTATCAACGACGATGTTACATATCTTTCACTCGAAGAGAAGCCTTCTCCGAACACAGCTGCTGAGGGTACTATCGAATGTAAGTTCTGGGGACTCGGCGGTGACGGTACTGTTGGTGCTAACAAGAACTCCATCAAGATCATCGGTGACTATACTCAGAAGTATGTTCAGGCTTACTTCCAGTATGACTCAAAGAAAACAGGCGGTGTAACAATATCTCACCTCCGTTTCGGCGACAAGCCAATAAAGAGCCCCTACTACATCAACAAGGCTGACTTCGTTGCTTGTCATAACCCGTCCTACATCCTCAAGGGCTACAAGATGGTTCAGGATGTTAAGCCCGGCGGCGTATTCCTCATCAACTGCCAGTGGAATGCTGATGAGCTTGATAAGCACCTCAATGCTGAAACAAAGCAGTATATAGCTAAGAACAATATCCAGCTCTATACAGTTAACGCTATCGACCTCGCTGAGAAGATCGGCATGGGCAAGCGTACAAATACAATCCTTCAGGCTGCATTCTTCGCACTCGCTAAGGTTATGCCTATCGACGAGGCTGTTCAGCACATGAAGGATGCTGCTACAAAGTCCTACCTCAAGAAAGGTCAGGATATAGTTGACATGAACCATAAGGCTATCGACGCAGGTGTTACAGCTTTCGTTAAGGTAGACGTTCCTGCTGCATGGGCAGAGGCTGCAGATGAAAAGGCTGAAAGCAAACTCACAGGCTGTGCTAAGACAGTCAAGATGGTTGAGAATATACTCGAGCCCGTTGATAAGATGGACGGCGACGCACTTCCTGTATCTGCATTCGTTGACCATGTTGACGGTACATTCGAGCTTGGTGCTTCCGCTTATGAGAAGCGCGGCGTTGCAGTTATGGTTCCTGAGTGGAACGCTGAGACATGTGCTAAGTGTAACAAGTGTGCATTCGTATGTCCTCACGCTACTATCAGACCTTTCGCTATGTCAGAGGCTGAGGCTGCTGCAGCTCCCGAAAATACAAAGATCGCTCCGAAGCCTGTTGTAAAGACAGACTACAAATATACACTCGCAATTTCACCTATGGACTGTATGGGATGTAGTGTCTGCGTAGGCGTTTGCCCGACAAAGTCACTCAAGATGGTTCCCACAGAAACACAGCTCGATCAGCAGAAGGTATTCGACTACTGCGTTGCAAACGTTACAGAGAAGCCCGAAACAACAGCTGTTCTCAACGTTATCAGCAGCCAGTACAAGCAGCCGCTTCTTGAGTTCTCAGGCTCATGCGCAGGCTGTGCAGAAACATCTTATGCTCGTCTTGTTACACAGCTCTTCGGTGACAGAATGTACATCTCCAATGCTACAGGCTGTTCATCAATCTGGGGCGGTCCTGCTGCTACATGTCCTTACACAGTAAACAAGGACGGTCATGGTCCTGCATGGGCTAACTCACTCTTCGAGGATAATGCTGAGCATGGTCTTGGTATGTATCTCGGTCAGAAGGCCATCCGTGAAAGACTTATCGCTGATCTTGAGCAGATCGCTGCAAGTGAAAAGGCTCCCGAGTCTGTAAAGGCTGCTATCGCAGACTTCATGGCTACAAAGGAGAACGGCGACAAGAATACAGCTGCTGCAAACGCTGTTATAGCTGAGCTTGAAAAGCTTGACTGTGACTGCCCGAACAGACTTGATGTTCTTGAGAACAAGGAATTCCTTGCTAAGAAGTCAGTATGGATATTCGGCGGCGACGGCTGGGCATATGATATCGGCTTCGGCGGCGTTGACCACGTTCTTGCATCAGGCGAAGATGTAAACATCATGGTATTCGATACCGAGGTTTACTCAAATACAGGCGGTCAGGCTTCAAAGGCTTCACAGATCGGTCAGGTTGCACAGTTCGCTGCAGCAGGTAAGGCAATAGCTAAGAAGAGCCTTGCAGACATCGCTATGTCATACGGCTACATCTATGTTGCACAGATCGCTATGGGTGCTGATCAGAACCAGACACTCAAGGCTATCAAAGAGGCTGAGGCTTATCCGGGCCCGTCACTCATCATCGGTTATGCTCCTTGTGAGATGCACTCCATCAAGGGCGGCATGAAGAACTGTCAGGCTGAGATGAAGAAGGCTGTTGAATGCGGTTACTGGAATATGTTCAGATAC
>JBGVAQ010000256.1:0-3022 GCA_045224775.1 Acutalibacteraceae bacterium
AAAAAAGTGATAAAAATTATTATATTGCAGTAGTAAAATAAGAATAGCAGTAAAAAATATTAAGTTATAGTAGAAAATAATTATTTATCAGTGCAAAATTCTAAAAATAAAATAATAATAAAGTAGCTGCTTTTCTATCCAATAAAACTTGCAGTAGAACAGAAATATAAATGAAAAAACATAGTAAAACTCAACTTATAGCTGTTAAGTGAACCGTTGCGTCTCTTTAAAAATCCTTGGTTTTAATCTAAAATATGAACTATGGAGGAGAGAAAAATGGTGGATTATAAAGCAATCGGAGCAAGAGTAAAATATTACAGAAAGAAAAAGCAAATAACTCAAAGAGAGTTATCTGCCATACTGGGTGTCACAGAAAGTTATATCAGTGGTATAGAGAATGGATCAAAAATCTCATTGATACGCTTAGATCAGATTGCTGATGCGTTGGGTGTACATATTACATTTTTGATTTCAGATGAACTGCCGTGTGGTGATATGAAGTATTATCCACAGATAATGAGTATTATCAGTGATTGGCCGCAGCAACGAATAGATTTGTTAAAAACTGTTCTATACAGAGCAAGCCAAATACTCGATGATAAGCAGTAAAATCGCATAAACAAAGCCTAAGGGAGGGGCTTTTCGGAATATACCGAATGTCTCAAAATAAACCTTTTCGGACATTGAGAGGAGGGAAAACCCTCAAAATAGCCAGTTTTGGACATGCGGTTATGTTAATTTTATCCGCTTGTAATACTGAACCCGGAAATGCCAGTTCCAGAACTTCATCATCAGTTCAGGACTCTATGGATTTAGTCATTTCATCGGATGCAAATGAAGATCAGAATAGTTTACCTGAAAAGGATACGGTTTATGATTCCTCGTCTGAAAAGGAACACAAAAATACGGAGTCTACATCCGAAAACTCTGTTGCGAATATAAGTTGGGATTCGCTTATATCAGAGAACAACAAGAGACTAAGATTTTCAGTTGCATATGACGAAGATAAGGCTTATGCTATCATTCTTGATAGCAGTGGAGCAGGTCAATCTTTTTATAGAGTTTTTATAACTGTTGACGGTGGAAAAACTTGTGCTGAAAATAGTAGTTTTAAACTGCTAAATTTTTGTGATTATAATATGATCACATTGAAAAACGGAGATATTCTGGCTTTTCAAAATTGGGCAGATGATACCAGCATAGATACTAATATTTGTATTTATGGAGTTGACAAACAAACCGATAACTTTTTTGAAAAAAGAATCAATAACTGGTCTGATGATTTCAATATTGATGAAGATATTACTTTCATTACAGAGGCAGAATACAGCGACAATTATTCCTTCTATATAAAAATAAAGGAAAAATTAAATGAAAAGAATGTTTTGTTCAGCGGAACAGTCGAAATTGACAGTGAAACATATCTTCCAAAGAACATCATTCGTGATGAAGAAGAGTAAAATTTATATTCAATACACCTGTACGATTGCTGTGGCTCTCGGTTTTGGAACCCGTAAGCTAACCGTACAGGTTTTGTATATCATTTCTTTTCTCCCCTATTCCCTTTTATGCTGTTTTATGAATGTCTCAAAATATCTTTTCTTAATTTGCTATAACTTTTATATTACAAGAAAACATACTATATATAGTTGTAGATTATGATAAACATCAATATATGGTATGTCGTAATACAAATTTAACTTGCCGGTAACTTGCTGACTTATATTACAACTTCCTTGCAAAAGTTTCTTTCCAATGTTAGAATATAAGTATAAGTTAATGAAAGGAAGATTTCTATGATATATACAGCTCTTACGAAAAAAGCAATGAAAATTTCATTTGAGGCTCATAAAGATCAAGTGGATAAGTGTGGTATTCCCTATGTGTATCATCCTTTCCATGTTGCAGAACAAATGGCAGATGAAATAACTACCTGTGTTGCTCTTCTGCATGATGTCATAGAAGATACAAATACTACAATAGATGATCTCAGAAATGATGGCTTTCCGGATGAAGTCTTGGAGGCTCTGGAGCTGCTGACGCATAAAGACAATGAGTCATACTTTGATTATGTAAACCGTATTAAAGATAATCCTATTGCAAAAACAGTTAAACTTGCTGATCTCGCTCATAATATGGACTTATCCAGATTTGATGATCCGGGAGCAAAAGAATATGAGCGTAAGAGAAAATATGAGAGAGCAGTTATGCTTCTTGAGGGCTGGACCAGTATCAACAGTATTAAAACAATTGAAGGTCAGATTGTACCTTGCTGTGGTGTGAAAATTCCAATGTACTACAAGTATTGTTCCTATTGCGGAAAAGAACTCTCAAACACTCAAAATACTACAATGTTTTGGGATTTTGAATTTACAATGCAGATGTGTCCAAAATGTCAGAAGGACATTCCTATGGTAGAAATGTACTGCGGCTATTGCGGAACAAAAACATGGAGGTAACAATGGAATTTGATTTGCTGCCGTGCTTTTGCGGTGGAACTCCAACAATACAATCCCAGAGGCTTGTTACGATTAAAATATATAGTTGTAAATGCTCGAAATGCGGCAAAGAATCTACCAGTCGTGTTCACAAGGAAGATGCTGTGGATGAATGGAATTATGAATCTATAACATCAAAAAATAGTAATTGATTATATGCTGCGGCTAAGTGTTAACCTGCTGCAGCTATTTTTTCATTCCCATTATCTCCATAGCTCTGTTAATGCCAATAAAAGGAATATCACTTCTTAAATCAGGAAGTGCAGCGATGTGCTTTTCACACAAAGTATTATAAAGCTCATCCGAGAAATTGACTGATCCAATCGGTTTGCCATCAACAAATATTGTAAACGATTTATTTTCATTATCAGCAGAGAATAGAATCTTAACATCCGTCCAATCCGGGTGATCCTCGTGAACGGATACAAAAACAAGCAGCTTGTATAATTCTATGATTCTGTCATCCAATCCTTCATCAAAGATAAATATCTTTTCTCGTAGCTCATTCTGAGAACGGACAATCC
>JBGVAQ010000257.1:0-6689 GCA_045224775.1 Acutalibacteraceae bacterium
ATTGCTGTACATTCTCTGCTGTATTCTCGGAAGTACCTGTTCCATGTCAACATCATATTTGTCTGCCTATAATCCGCTGAGATATGCCATATTGAACGGTGTTGCCTTTGAATAGTCATACGGTTCGATTGACTCCATGAGAAGATCCTCTATTTTCTGAGAACCATCAGCCGGAACGCCCTTATATTTTATTTGTGCCTCTCTTATTACTCTGTATCGGCTTGTTTCTGTATAGCGGTAATTGCCTGATGTCCATGAGCGTTTGTTTTCGCCTATGGCTTCAAGTCTTGATGACGTTACCGAATCGGCAACCCAGAAAGGAACATAAAGACCTGTAAGCTTATCTATCTGTGAAGAAGACAGCAGATCTTTCGGAATGAACCATTTTTTCTTTGCCCACTCCCTGTATTTCTGAACTGCCGCATCCTTGTCGAATGCAAACGGCAGTACCATAGAAGGCTTATACATTCCGTCAACACGTCCCTTGAGTATAATGGGATTATGACAGTAATAACAGAAAGCCGCAGCCGTATTTCCGTCACTCATTATCTCTGCACCGCAGCTCGGACATGAATACAGCTTTGTTTCCTCGTTGAATTGTTCACGGGCTCTTCTTTCTTCCTCGGAAATATCACCTTCGGGCGGCATCTGCCCTTTATTCTGTTCATATTCCTGCTCTGTTTCCATGTGCTTTCTCTGGTATTCGATGACCTCGGCTTCCGTGAATGCACTTCGGCAGTATTCGCAGGTGAATTTCTGGCTTGTGGGATCAAATTTCAGATCCGCACTACAGTTCGGACAATGAAATTGTTTAGCTGTCGCTTCCATTTTGACCTCCCGTATATATAAAATTTTGCGGTTATCTGAAATAATGATACTATTTATGTATGTTTTTGTCAATCAAAAAAAGCTGTATTTTCACGATATAAGAGAATAAAAAATCACGGCACATCTTAATGACGTACCGTGAAAGGATTACTTCTTGCCGAAAAGACCGCCGAGACCGCCGCCTATATTATCAAGCTTTACCTTAGTCTTGATACCCTCTGTGATCGCACTGAGCTGCTCGGGAGGAATATTGCCTGCAAGCTCCTTTACTGTACCCATAGGATCTTTATCAAACTTTTCTTTAAGACTTGCGTCACCTGTTATCTTTGAAGCGAGATCACCTATAGTTCCTTTGATATCCATTTATATCAGCTCCTTATAAAAAATTATCCTATACAATACTACACTATCATTTGTTAAAAGTCAACTAAAATTTTATGTGCCGATACGATTTTATGACAGAATAATCGCATATAAGAGTGTATCATTTCAGTAAAGAATAACTGAAAAGGGGATATCATCATGGTTGGAAGCAGTATAAGGGCTGTATGTGCAGACAGGAAAACAAGAGAAGCTATGATAGGAGGACTTTTGCTTGACTATGGTTTTCTTTCAAGAGATACAATAGGAGAAAGCCGGTGTTCAAGACCTATCGACCTTCTCTGTATAGGCAACAGGAAAAAACAGGTTCTGTTTTCGGCGGCATTTCACGGCATGGAATGGATAACTACACTCATAATGCTGAGATTTGTTGATGAGCTTTGTTTTTCCGTTATGACGGGAAAAAGCATGTGCGGTATAAAAGCAGGCACATTCCTTAATCAGCGAGGTCTTGCCGTTGTGCCTTGTGTAAATCCGGACGGTGTTGAAATACAGATAAACGGCGTACAAAGTGCCGGAGAATACCGTGACATAGTTATGAGAGCATGTGACGGCGATACATCTCACTGGCAGGCAAATGCGGCAGGTGTTGATATAAACCATAATTTTTCTGCCGGCTGGGACAGACTTAAAAAAATGGAGCTTGAAAACGGGATATACTTCCCTTCACCCACACGCTACGGCGGAGAATTTCCGGAAAGCGAGCCTGAAAGCCGTGCAATAGCGTCATACTGCCGTACAGGAAATATCACTCATGCACTTGCATTTCACAGTCAGGGCGAGGAAATATACTGGAATTTCGGGAGCTACCATGACAGCGAGGCACTTAAAATGGCAAAGATAATGTCACATTCAAGCGGCTACAGAGTATCAGAACCCGAAGGGCTTGCCTGCGGCGGCGGCTTCAAGGACTGGTTCACGGAAAAATTCAGACGGCCTGCATTTACCATAGAGGTAGGTCTCGGAGAGAATCCCCTGCCTGTCGAAGACATCGACAAAATATACAGCAAAATAAGAGAAATGCTCATACTTGCCGTTGTACTGTAAAACCGTATGAAAGCAATTCTTTCACCATATGAACTTAAGCGGCAGTAATATCATTAAAATATCTTGTAATAAAAAACAAGCATAAATATCCGTGTGAATGTTTGTACTATATTAACAGTTGATTTAAAAGAATTTTAATTTTATAATTAAACTGTAATAACCCGTAATTTCAATATCAAAGAGGTGTAAACAAACATGGATATATCTGCTGTAAGTCACAGAAGCTCATACTGCGAATGCTGTGCGTATGATGAAAACAGGGTAATAGTCACTCTTAAAACTGCAAAGGATGTTGATAAAGCCTATATAATACATGAAGATCCTTTTATACATCAGCTTAAACGGCTCCCCGAATGGTCGGGCGTAAAGACTGAAATGACAGATAAAATCGAGCTTGAACACAACTTTATCTGGAAAACCACTGTTATACCCAGATACAAAAGACTGCAATACTATTTCATTGTGGAGTCAGACGGAGAAAAATACTTTGTATTTGAAAACAGGATATGCAGTGAAAATGACGTTAAAAAACGTGCGAAACAGTATTTCAAATTTCCGTGGCTGAATCCTGCCGATGTTATAGCTCCGCCGAAAAATATAAGCAATATGATGTGGTATCAGATAATGCCCGACCGTTTCTGTAAAAGTGAAACAGCCGACAGCCGCAATAATAATTTCATGGAATGGGGTAAAACAGCAAATACACATTCCCGTGATAAATTCGGCGGAGATCTTAAAGGTATAACTCAACACCTTGATTATCTCAAAGATATCGGCATCGGCGGAGTATATTTCACTCCTGTTTTCGTATCAGACACCTATCACAGATACAACACCTTTGACTACAAAAACATAGATAAAGACCTCGGCACAAATGATGATATGGCGGAGCTTGTCAGAAAAGCACACAGTCTTGGTATGAAAGTAATGCTTGACGGCGTTTTCAATCACTGCGGAATTGAATTTTTTGCATGGAAGGATGTTGTTGAAAACGGCAGAAAATCAAAATATGCCGACTGGTTCTTCCTCAACAGCGACAATATTATAATCAAAGACAACTATGATACAGGTGACGGAAGATTCTATTCATTTTCATTCTGGACAGGTATGCCGAAGCTAAATACAAACAATGACGAAGTCATAAAATATTTTTCGGATATATGTCTTGACTGGGTTAAAAAATGGGATATTGACGGCATACGCTTTGATGTCGGAGATGAAGTTTCCCATAAGTTCATCCGTGAGCTGAGAAGAACTCTCAAACCCGTAAAGCCCGATATTTTCCTGCTTGGTGAAATATGGATAGATTCTGTTGAATGGCTGGACGGAAATGAATATGATTCCGTTATGAACTATCCCTTTGCAAACTGTATATGGGATTTCTACAAGGACAGTACACTCACTTCAAGAGATATTATGTACCAGCTAAACCGCTGTATGACAATGTACCCGAAACAGATAACCGAGGTGCTTTTCAATTTCCTTGATACTCACGATACCGAAAGAATATCCGAAAGCTGTAACGGAAATATTGACATACTTATCCAGAAGCTTGCCCTGCTTGTTACAATGCCGGGTTCTCCCTGTATATACTACGGTACGGAGCTTGCACTCAGAGGCATGAACAAAAATGACAACAGACAGTGTATGCTATGGGATAAAATAGAAAACGGCAGTTATGACGATATACTTTCCGAAACAAAACAGCTTATCAGACTCAGAAGCTCTGAACCTCTCTGTGCAGACGCAGACATGCACTTCATACACCATGATGATATGCCGAGAGTACTTCATATCATAAAAGGCTGTAACGACAGTGAGAAAAAGCTTGGTATAATAATCAATGCCGGCAGTTCGGACTTCATATTCAATGACGATGTGAACATCGTATATTCAAAGCTTTTCAGCGGAAATACTCTCAGCCCGAACGGTACACTCATCTATACCAAGTAAATGTACAATGTACAATGTGCAATGTACAATGTGCAATGTGCAATGTGCAATGTGTGATCTTTTTTACAGAAATGTCTGTAATATCAGCATTGATGCTGTCCCCGGTATTCCTAAAAATGCCGATACCGATAGGCTCAGTCTGCTCACAGGCAGATATACACCTGTAAAATTTCCCGTAAGGTTAACTAAAAACAGTACAGCTAAACCTAAAATGACGGATACGATACCTGAACGTATTACATGCTCCGCACCTGCAATTTTCTTTATTATAAGCACAGCTATAAATGCCGAAATACATACTATTATCCAATGCGTATCCGTCATCATAAACACCCCCGCTTTAAAAAAATTATGTCCGGTCTGCATGTTTTATTCCCGTTTCCGATACATTATACAGACAAATGTATCAATAAAACAAATTAAGGGGCGTTTTTTGATTTTTATTGACATATCAAATAAATTTTTTGATATGTCTTTATTTTTTGGCTTTTTAGTAATATAATATAGGGGTATGCATAAATGTTTATCTGCGGTGTCCGATAAGTCTCCGGAACGCAATTATTAATTACGAATTGGAAGTGCTTTTTATGGTTGAAAATTATGCTGATCTGCTGAACAATGTAAAAAGAATACATTTTGTAGGTATCGGCGGTTCGGGAATGTGTCCTCTTGCCGAAATTCTCCACAGTGAAGGCTATGAAATAACCGGCTCTGATACCTCCGAGTCCGATACTCTTGAACGGATACGTTCATACGGCATCCCTGTAACTATGGGGCATTTTCCTGAAAATGTAAACGGTGCCGATTTAGTTGTATATACTGCCGCTGTAAAGCTTGACAATCCCGAACTCGTTTCGGCTGAGGCTCAGAATATCCCTGCTGTCGAAAGATGTATCATGCTCGGCGCAGTAACAGAAAGATATAAACGCTCTGTTGCCGTAAGCGGTACTCACGGCAAAACTACCACTACATCCATGATAACTCAGATACTCACAATGTCAGACTGTGATCCGACTGCTGTTATCGGTGCAAAACTCCCCTTTATCGGCGGAAACAGCCGTGTAGGAAAATCCGATCTTATGGTATGCGAGGCCTGCGAATATGTTGACAGCTTCCTTCATATCTATCCTGCAATGGCTGTTATACTCAATGTTGACGAGGATCATCTTGATTACTTCGGTACTCTCGACAGAATAAAACAATCCTTCAAAAAATTCATCTCCCAGACATCAGGCTGTATAGTAATAAACGGCGATGATGCAAATTCTATGGAATGTGTAAAAGATACTATTGACGAAGGTTCAAAACAGGTCGTTACTTTCGGTTTCGGACGCAAAAATGACTTCCGTGCAGAAATAACCGGTGAGTCTTCTGTATGCGACAGCTTTGACCTTTATCATCACAACGAAAAGATTGCTTCAATAAACCTCAGAGTACCCGGAAAGTTCAACGTAATAAATGCCCTTGCTGCATGTGCGGCAACTATAACTCTCGGCGTAAGCCCAGAAAATGCCGCAAAAGCTCTTGCAGAATTTACAGGCGCTCACAGACGCTTTGAAATACTCGGCAAGCCCTGCGGCATAACAGTCGCTGATGACTTCGCACATCACCCGACAGAACTCAATGCCACACTTACAACAGCAATGAGCATGGGATTCAAAAATGTATGGGCAGTATTCCAGCCGCATACTTTCTCAAGAACATATACCTTCCTCAATGAATTTGCAGAGGTATTGTCTATCCCCGATCATACAATTCTTTCGGAAATACTTCCCGTAAGAGAAACAAACACTTACAACATATATGCAAAAGACCTCGCTGAAAAAATAGACGGCTGTGTATGGTTCAAAACATTTGAGGAAATTGCAGACTATGTTACACAAAAGGCTAAAGCCGGCGACCTTATAATAACTATCGGCGGCGGAAATGTATATATGTGTGCAAACATGATAATGAAAAAGCTCAAGGAAATGGAGCAAAAATAAATCTATAAACGGGACGTGAGAATAAAATTGGAGAAAAGACTGAAGCTTTACGGATTCAACAACCTTACAAAAACTCTGAGCTTTAATATATATGACGTTTGTTATGCAAAAACGGAACGTGAGCAGAAGGACTACATAGCATATATAGATGAACAGTACAACTCGGAAAGACTGACAAAGATACTTTGTCAGGTAACAGAAATGATAGGCGCATCTGTCCTGAATATCTCAAAGCAGGACTATGATCCGCAGGGTGCAAGCGTGACTCTGCTCATATCTGAAAAGGGACTTCCCGAAAAAATAGATGAATCCTGCAACTGCGGAAAATATGCCGCTCACTTTGCAGGTGAAACTATCGCCGCCCATCTCGATAAAAGCCATGTTACTGTACATACCTATCCCGAATAACATCCCGACAATGCTATCGCTACTTTCAGAGTTGATATAGATGTATCAACATGCGGTACTATCTCGCCGCTGAATACACTCGATTTC
>JBGVAQ010000258.1:0-12221 GCA_045224775.1 Acutalibacteraceae bacterium
CGCAAAAAACCTCTTGAAGCCAAAGCTTCCATCGGCTATATCGCCGACAGTCCCGATATGTTCCTCCGTCTTAAAGGTACGGAATTCCTTGACCTTATAGGTGACATCTATCATGTCCCGACTGATGACAGACGCAAGCGTATTGAGGAATTTGCCGCCCGATTCGAGCTTTCCGATTCTCTCGGCTCTCCGATAATGAGCTATTCTCACGGTATGCGCCAGAAAATAATGGTGATTGCCGCACTTCTGCACAATCCGCCTGTATGGATACTTGATGAACCAATGGTCGGACTTGATCCGAAGTCTGCTTATGAACTCAAACAGATGATGCGTGAACATGCAAAAGCCGGAAATGCAGTTTTCTTCTCTACACATGTGCTTGAAGTCGCTGAAAAGCTCTGTGACCGTGTCATCATCATAAAAAAAGGACATCTTCTCTATGACGGCACTCTTGAAGAACTTGAAAACAAAAATAAAAGCGGCTCACTTGAGGAAATATTCCTTGAGCTTACCGGAAATGACAACAAGGAGAAGGAGCTGAGTGAATGAGTATCTATCTGAAACTTGTAAAAGCCCTTATTGCTTCCGTTGAACCTACCCCCGAAGAAAAAGGCCGTAAAAAAATAATCTACGGCATCATGGCATTTATCGCCGTGTTCTTTATAATGATACCTATGGCATTCCTTATCGGAATAATAATCTATGTTCTTACAACACAGCTTATCAAGCTTGATGCCGGTTCAAACGCCGCCGAGCTTTTCCTCCAGCTTACTGCCGTTTTTTCGTTTGTTTTCGGTCTGAATGTCATTTTCAGCGTATTTTATTTTTCGGGAGATATTGAAAGCCTTCTGCCCCTGCCGCTCAGGTCATCACAGATAATAGCGTCTAAATTTACAGCTGCTCTTATAAGTGAGAGTTTCATGGAATTTATCATCATAATAGCTGTTTTTGCAGGTTACATAATCGCCGCAGGGTTGCCGTTCTATACATGGATAATTGCTGTTTTCGGAATGATAACCCTCCCCATTGTACCGCTTGCGTATTGTGCGGTTATATGTATAATTGTCATGCTCATAACAGGCTTTGTAAAAAACAAGGATACCGTAAACAAGATAACAGGTGTTCTGACATTTGCCGTAATAATCGGACTTGCCGCCCTCGTATCAAAAAGCGGCGGTCTTGATACAGAACATCTTGTTCAGGCACTATCCGACAGGAACAATTCACTCATCGGCATAATGGGAATAATATTCCCCCACATAAGCTTCCTTATTAATTCCATGACGGAACATACCATTCTTAATCTTCTCTGCTATATCGGTATAAATATCCTCGCAATAGCTGTATTTATGATAATAGCCGAAGTATTCTACCTTGATACAGTCGCAGGCGTATCAAAAAGTGCCGTGTCAAAAAAGAAGACTCTTGAAAAAAGTATTTCATCCGTCAAAGCCGGTCATCCTGCTGTAACATATCTCAAAAAGGAGTTCCGCATACTTTTCAGGACTCCCGCTTATTTTATGAACTGCATACTAATAAATCTTATATGGCCGATATTCCTATACCTTATATATGTTTTGCAGGGAAAAACAAACTTCCTTGATTCCTTCATTGACGGCATACACAGCGGAAATGAAAGATATGTCCTTATATTCGTACTCGGTGTTTCGGCTGTTTCCGTACTCGTGACCGCCGCAAACTGTATAGCTTCATCGGCTCTGACAAGAGAGGGCAGTCATCTCGCATTTATAAAATACATCCCAATGTCATATATGGCTCAGATAAACATAAAAGCACTCGTAAGTATAATAATAAGCGGTGCGGGCATGCTTATATATGTAATAGCCGCTTCGGTATATTTACATCTCGGAATAATGCTTATGACATTCTGCTGTGTAATAAGCCTGCTTTCCGTTGCCTTTGCATCATACTTCGGTATTTTTATGGACTCAATCAATCCCAAGCTTATCTGGGACAGTGAGCTTAATGCTCTCAGGGGAAATTATAACATCTTCTTCAATATGGCTATGGCTATACTTCTTGAAGGCGTTACATGTGCAGGTGCATACCTTGCCTTTAAATACACACATATAGGCTCGCTTATAATCATGCTTTCTCTGTTTATACTGCTTATGACTCTTACCGCAGTAAGCTATCTTCTCTGTAAATTCAAGGCAACTGCCAATATAGACAGGCTGTCTGTATAATAAATTATCTATGAGGTGAATACAATGCCGTTTATCAGCACAAAAACAAATGTCAGCATTTCAAAGGAACAGGAAACTGTTCTCAAAACCGAATTCGGTAAAGCCATATCCCTTATCGGAAAAAGTGAAGCATGGCTCATGCTCAGCTTTGATGATGAATGCAAAATGTATTTTAAGGGCAGTGAAGCTCCGTGTGCCATTGCCGAAGTAAAACTCTACGGCAGGGCAAACAGCTCAGCTTATGATGCGCTTACCGCAAGCCTTACAAAAATTCTTGCCGATACACTTTCCGTATCTCCCGACAGAATTTATGTAAAATACGAGGAAGTACAGTACTGGGGACTTGCAGGAAGCAATTTCTGATATTTTCAGTGAAAATCGCAATAAAATAAGAACATATAAATTCCGGTATTGCAAAACGTACCGGAATTTTATTTTGCAGAAAAATCACGTATAGTATTGACATATAATACTATGTATGATATAGTATATTGTGAAAGGAGATGATATCTTGGAAACTCAGTTGAAGAAAGGTTTGCTTGACGTATGTGTGCTCGCCGCAATACTGAACGAGGATTCTTATGGCTACCGAATAATCGAAACAATAAAGCCGTATATATCCGTTTCCGAATCAACGCTTTATCCCATCCTTCGCCGGCTCGGAGAAGCAGGTCTTCTGGAAGTAAGACCTGTTGAGTATAACGGCAGAACACGCAAATACTATCACATCACTCAGGCAGGTATTGACAGGATCAATCTTTTTTTGAATGAGTGGAATGAAGTAATGACGATATACCGCTTTGTAAGCAGGGAGGCTGACAACAAATGAACAAAGAAGAATTTTTAAACGAACTTTCAACAAAACTCGGCAGCTTATCAGAAACAGACAAAAATGAGTATCTGGATTATTACTCGGAGCTTATTGACGACAAGCTCGAAGCAGGAATGAGCGAAGAAGAAATTATCAGCTGTTTTGGAGATGCAGACGGAATTGCAGATAATATACTGAAAACTGTTCCTGTCGAAATTGATCCCGATATAACATACACAGAAAATCATTCTGTTATAGACTGCACTAACCGCTATAGGATGGATGACGGAAGATACAACTTTACTATCAAGATACCCGCAGGTACAAAACTCAAAAATGTGATAATTGAGATCACTAAGGACTATAAGGGTACACCCCTTTTCTGCACAAATCTCAGCTATCTTGATGCCTCACAGGAATATAATTCATCAATTACCCCCGACTATGATTACAACGGTGGAAATTATTCCTATAACGGCTCGGACTACTATAAACTGATAACTGAAAGACTGTCGGAAAACGGCACAGGCATAAGATTATATCTTACAACTGACGAAAAAAATTATATGGCTACGGATACAGCAAATAAAAGTACCTCAAAAGGTAACGGTTACTGGCTGGGAGAATTAGCTTAATACTTCGTACAGATAACATCTCTGTTCATAACAGTATAAAATAAGTGTGCAAACAGGATCGTAAGGTCAGGCTTGCACACTTTATTTTGCTTTGTCGGCAAAGTATTTTTCTTGAAAATTTTTAAGATTTAAGAAATAAAAATTTAACACTATTTTCATATCAAATTTTTGTAAATCTATTGCAAGTCTGACATTTATTTGCTATTATAATTACAATAAGTAATAATAATCATAAATATCTAATATTTATAATGATTTAAAATCAGAAAGGCAGGTGTAATATATGGGAAGAACTTCTAACAAGGATGCACAAAGCACATTTGAAGATTATTTCAAAAGAGCAACAAGTCCTATGATGACACTTCTGCTTTTAAATGAAAAACCCATGTATGTTTACAGCTTATCGCAGGAACTGGAAAAAAGGAGCAACAGCACATACAAAATGAATTTTCTATATCCTGTACTTTACCGTTTGCAGCAGCAGGGTTATGTGACAGAGTACTCTCAGGAAATTACCGAAAGCCACAGAACAAGAAACTACTATACTATAACCGATGAGGGCAAGGAATACCTTAAATTTATGCTGAAAAAATACCGTGAGCTTCTCGAAGCCGTTGAAACCGTTATTGAAAACGGCATAGATACTCTGGAAATAGAATAACATGATTCTCCTTAAAAAAACAGGCATGACAGCTTTTGTTGTCATGCCTGTTTTGATTATGCACACATTATTTGAGAACTATCGCACTGTACGGCGGAAGTTTCACTGTCTGATCTTTTACAGTTATCATAGGATCTGCATAACTTGAAGGTATAGCGTCCTTTACTTCCTCGTCACTGCCTATTGCTGCTAACAGATAGCCTCTTACCTCTTTGATCTCAAATGTTTCTTTAGGAACATTAAGCTCTGCTGCTTTGTCGGAAACATTGAATATTACCATTACTTTTGAGCCGTTATAATCTGTTACATATCCGGCTGCGGATTTGTCACCAAGCTCAACAGCCTTTAATGTTCCCCTTGCTATTTCGGGGTTCTGATGTCTGAGTGCTATAACACGCTTGTAGAAGTTAAGAAGTGAATTTTCGTCCTTCTGTGCATCCTCTACCGACTGGTCGGGCAGAGAATTATTTGTATTGTCGGGTATTCTCTTTACATAACCTGTCATATCCGTGCTTGACCAGTACATACCCTTACGCTTTTCAGGATCGTTCTGTGAACCTGTCATGCATATTTCCTCACCGTAATACATGAACGGATTTCCCGGTGCAAGCATATAGAGTGCTGCATTCATGCGTTTCTTTGTAAGTGTACGGATATATCCCGCACTTCTTGCCGTATCATGGTTTGAAAGGAACTGTGCATCTATAGCGTCAGGATTATTGCCCTTTATCTGACTCTGCCACTTTTCAAGATACTGTACATATCCGAGCGCATCTTTCTTGTTTACGGTGAAGTTGACCTTTCCTGTTGCACCCTGTACAAAGAAGTTGAAGAAGCTGTCAACGCCCGACTTGTAAAATTCAAGTGTTGTACCTGTATCCTTCCAGCATTCGCCTACCATATATACATCAGGCTTTACTGTCTTTGCATAATCATAGAGCCATTTAAGGTCTGCGATAGATGCATCATTACCCTTTTCACTCTCATACCACCATACTGCGTCAAGTCTGAAACCGTCAACGCCCATGTCGAGCCAGTATTTTACTACATTCTGAATTTCCTCACGCACTTTAGGGTTCTGAAGATTAAGGTCGGGCATTCCCGAATAGAACTGACATTCATAATACCAGTTATCAACGCCTGCTTTGCTCCAGCCGCCGCCGGTGTGATCCTTTTCAAAATTGTAGTACTGTACATAGCCGTCAGTCTTGCCTGCTTTAAGCTCCTCGATTGCCTTCTGATACCATTCGTGTTTGAGTGCCGTATGATTTATAACAAGGTCGATTATTACATCAACATGTCTTTTGTGGCATTCATCAAGCAGCTTTTTGAAATCGTCATTAGTGCCGTAGGCTTCATCAACTTTCATATAATTGGTTACATCATATTTATGATATGAAGGTGACTCCATTATAGGCATGAGCCATATACCCTCAACGCCGAGATCGGTAGTTGTATTCGTATCGCCGTCATTAAGATAATCAAGCTTCTGAATTATACCGTTCATATCGCCTATTCCGTCAGCGTTGCTGTCATAGAACGAATACGGGAATATTTCATAATATGTCTTGTATTTATCCTCTGAGAACTGATACTGAACTGTTGTGAATCCGCCGTTATCGGGGAGTTTTATACCGTCACCGCCCTGAGTACCTGATGAAACAGAGGACTGTGCTGTACTGTTCTGATCATTTTTCTTTGAACCGCATCCGCAAAGCATAGCTGAAAGTATTATGCTTCCCGTAAGTGCAAGAGAAATCAGCTTATATTTTTTCATTCATATACTCCTTTCACAAAAAAAGCAGGGTGCTTTTGGCATCCCTGCTTTTTGAATTTGAATATCAGCCCTTTACGGCACCGCCTGTTACGCCGGCAACATAGAATCTCTGCATGATTACGAAAAGGATCGTGATCGGGATAGCTATGAGTACAGCGCCTGCACAGAATGTCGTGAAGTAAGTGCCAACAACTTCCTTGTCAAGCATCTTGTAAAGACCGAGAGCAACTGTGAAGTTCTCTGCGTTATCCTTCATGAAGTAGCTTACAAAGATGTAGTCCGTCCAGGGACCTATAAATGTTGTAAGAGCCGTGTAAACGATTATCGGCTTTGAAAGCGGAAGAATGATGATCCAGAAGATCTGGTTTCTTGTTGCACCGTCGATCTTTGCAGCCTCATCGAGTGATCTCGGGATAGTATCGAAGAAGCCCTTTGATACCTGATAGCCAAGACCTGCGCCTGCAGAGTAAACGATAACGAGTGCTACGAGCTGACCTTTAAGACCTATGATGTCCATGATATTATATGTAGCTGCCATTGACATGAAGCCGGGGAACATACCGAGGATAAGTCCGAGGTTCAGGAAAGTTTTACGGCTCTTAAAACGAAGACGTGAGAACGCATAACTTACCATCATTATGAACAGTGTTGATATAACACATGAGAAAACTGCAACGATGAATGTGTTGAGTATCCATTTGCCATAGGGGAATGCATCATCAGTGAAAAGCTTGACATAGTGATCTATAGTCAAACCCTTTGGGAAGAAGGTTGTTGTAACGCCCTCTTCTGTACTGAAAGACTGGAGTACGAGCCATACGATCGGGATTATCCAGACAATTACCATTATTGAAAGGATAACATAAACGATACCATTTGTAATCGCTCTTTTTCGTGCATAGCCTGTACGAGCCTCGATCTGTGAATTGTTTGTCATGAGAACTCCTCCTCATTCTTTGATGCCTTGGACAGGTTGAACGCAATGAGTGAACCCAAAGAACAGATAAGGAATACCAGAATACCGATAACGGCAGCAAGGTTAAAGTCTTTGGTCTCAGCAGTAAGTCTGTACAGCCATGTTACAAGCAAGTCGGTCTTACCTGCACGGTAATACTCCGGTGCCTTCGGGTCACCGCCCGTAAGGAAGTAGATAACGTTGAAGTTATTGATATTGCTTACGAATGTAGTGATGAGGTAAGGAGTAAGAACGAAGAAGATGTAGGGGAAAGTGATCTTTGTGAACTGCTGAACAGCATTTGCACCGTCGATTCTTGCACTCTCATAGAGATCTTCAGGGATATTCATAAGGATACCTGAAGAGATAAGCATTGTATACGGGATACCTACCCACATATTAACAACGATTACTGTTACTCTTGCCCATGTTTCTTCTGTAAGGAACGGTACAGCATCCATACCCATGCTGGTAATAACGCCGTTGATAGGACCGTTTCTGTCAAGCATAAGCTTCATGATAAGGAGTGTAACGAACTGAGGAACAGCCGCTGTTACAACGAACATTGTTCTCCAGAAGCCCTTGAACTTGATGCCCTTCTTGTTGATAAGGAGAGCGAGGATAATACCGAAGATAAAGTTTGTAAATGTTGCGAATACAGCCCAGATAAGTGTCCAGATAAGGATCTTTCCGAAGGTCTCAGACTTCATCGGGTTGGAATAGAATACGTCTGCGAAGTTCTTCATACCTACCCATTGATACAGCGTTGACGGCGGCTGATGTTTTTCATCATAGTTCGTAAACGCCATAAAGATGGTGAATATGATAGGCATGATTGTGAATGTGATGAGAAGAAGTACAGGAAGAGCAAGGAGAGTGATGTGGAAACGTTCATCGAGGAAAGAAGCCATTTCTTCCTTGAAGTTCATAGGTCTCTTGCCGCTTGCTATGATTTCCTGTGTTTTGTAAGCACTCTTTGTATTTGCGATATAGACAGCTATGAAAGCTATTGTTATAAGGCATGTAAGAGCGAAGAAAAGGAGGATCTTGTTTGAGTTATCGTATGTATCGGGGTTCTGTATTTCCTCTTTGAAGCCTGTGCTTTTGAATACAGCAACCTCACTACCGATAGCGCCTGTACCGAATTTATAGAAGCCCTTACTTTTCTTAGAAGAAAGCATTACGGGATCATCAACAGTACCGCTGTAGATCCTTGTTATATAGTATGAGCCGAAGGTTATCATAAAGTAGATATATGCAACCTCGGTAGCAAGGAATATAAAACCTTTCATTAACTGCTTGTGCATCATATTTCCTGCACCCATTACTATGTATGACAGCTTTGTTCCTGCGTCACCTTTAGCAAATCTCATTCCGTAGTTACGGAAGAACATTCCGATACTAACGAAAAATTTCTTTATAAAGTAGCCGATAGTAGCGAAAAGCTTTACTATTGCACCGGGAATACCCTTAAAGAAAGAAGTGAATTTGTAGGCAAAGCGCTGTCCCTTGGTCATCTGGACATAGTCAAGATAATCCATACAGTTATACAACTCCTTTGTTACTACTTTTTGTTAACTGTTGAAATATGAGCAACCGATCTTAAAACCGGCCGCTCATATTTATTAACCGATAGTATTAATAATTATGTTATGCCAGACAGATTAGTCCTTCATCTGAGCCTCAAGAGCCTTGAGCTTGCTGTTAAGTGTAGCGTCGTCCATATTGCCCTTGTTTGTAACGATTTCGCCGCCGAAGCCGCCAACGTTAGATGCCCAGTACTTGCCGCTTACGCTTGCACCCTGAGGATGTGCATAAGGCTGCTGATCTGTGATAGCCTTGAGAGCGGGATCGTCCTTAACCTTCTTGCCGTCGATCTCGCCGTCTATAGCCTTCTGGTTTGTCGGGATAAGGCCTCTTGTGCCGTATCTCTTGAGCTGTGATTCAGTATTTGTGAGATAGTATGCGAGCATATGTGCGCTGAACTGTGACTTGGAGTACTTGTTAACACCAACGAGCTTATAGCCGCCGAATGAGTGGAGCTGCTCCTGCTTGCCGTCCATAAGAACTGTAGGAAGCTTAGCTGCGCCGACGTTCTGCTCACCGATAGCCTTCTTTATGTCAGGACCTTCCCATGTACCGATAACTGCTGCTGCGAGCTCGCCTGTTTCAAAGCCCTGCTTAACGTATGCGTTATCGCCCATTGTTCCGGGAGTACCCTCATAGCCGCTGCCTTCGCTTTCTGCTATATGGCACATTGCCTTAGCAGCCTTAAGACCGTTTTCGTTGCCGAATTCTGCTGTCTGAACGCCGCCCTTATATTCTACCTTACAGCCTGCTGCGAAGAAGAAGCCTGTGTTGTACCAAGCGTTACCGAGGTCGATAAATACTTTCTTGTTAGCAGCCTTAGCCTTAGCTATCATTTCATCAAGGTTACCAACTTCGTCATCCTTGAATACTCTCTTATCGTAGTACATGAAGTAGCCGTTATCAGATGTCTTCGGATATGCATACATTTCATCATCTACAGTACAGATAGCAACAGAGTCAGTTGTGTTGCCGCTCTTTACAGTCTTCTTGAGGTAGCCTGATACAGCTGCGATATCGTCAGCCTCAACGAGTGATGAAAGCTGGTCATCTGCGAAGTTAAATACATCTGCGCCGTCCTCAGGAGACTCGATGATCTTACCGCCTGCAGCATCCTCACCGATAGTACCTCTTACGTCAACCTTTACTGTAAGGCCGTTACCAGAGAACTTCTGTGCAAATTCTTCAGCTATTGTCTTTTCAAATGCGAGGTCAGGACTTGCACACCATACTTTAAGTGATACTGTGCCGTCAACAGCCTCTTTCTTCATTTCTTCTTTGATAACGGAAAGTGTTTCTTCCTTTGTGATGTCTATGATTTCACCTTCATCGTCATCATCGCTGCCTGATGCCTGGCTTGCTGTGCTTGCACCTGAAGTTGTGCCGCCGCTCTTTGACGGTTCCTTCTTTCCGCCGCCGCAGCCTGCGAGTGCTGCTGTTGCCATCATAGCGGTAAGAATAAGTGCAACGATCTTCTTGGATTTACTTGCCATAATAATGACCCTCTTTCTTAAAAAATATAAGTTATTTTGCACGTTGCGTGCCACAGGCGTAAAATGCCGACCGGAAAGCTATGCACAACAGCAAAAGCCGAACATACTCCGCCGCTACAATAATAATAGCATACAGGTCAAATGATTTCAACGCCTTGCCATCATTTTTATCACAACTTACAAATACAAAGCTATCCATTTGTGCAACATTTTCAATGATTTTAAATTAATTGTCTGAATTTGACAAAATCAGCATTAATAAGTGTGTATTTTAACCATTCAACCGTTATGCAAAATGCACATAAGATTTTTTAACTTTTTTTAAAAAACAGAAATTTTTCATTAAAATTTACGCCGATTTTTTAAAGCCTGACGTTTTTCAAAGGATTTTATGTCAAAATACACAAAGTATATTTTCAAAAAAATTTCAGTCGATTGTATAAGATTTCACATAATATTTTGTGCAAAAAATTTAAAAATAATTGAAATAACCTTGATATAAAAATCCTTCCAAACACATCTTTACAGTTTTGCAGAATGTATAATTTCATAATATCACTCTGAAAACAGCAGTTATCAGAAGTATAGCTCCCGAACACACGGAAAATATCCTCTTTTTCGGACAAAAGCCCTTTATCCTCACAGCCGTCCTTTCACCGATATAAAGAAGCGCCATCTGAAACACTCCGCAAAAAAGCGGAACAAGCAATGCACTCAGACTGCTTATGCCTGCGCTTATCCCTGCCGCAAAAGAATCTGCCGAAAGTGCTATGCCGATAGTAAGCGCCTCATACGGTTCTATCGTCTTTGAAAAATCCGCATCGCATCTTTCGGGATCGGAAAGTATTCTCGCCGCTGCCTTTACGCTGTCCGTCCTTTCATATTCCTTCTCATCTCTCCTCTCACGCAAAGCAGACCATATCATATATATCCCCAGAACTGCAAGAAGTCCGGCACCTGCAAGCTTTCCGACAAGCTCAGGCACTATGCCGCTCAAAAGCCGTCCGAAAACGACCGCACCGCATGTCACGGCAGACGATACCACAAATATTATCCCTCTTGCCGCAACCGACATCTTTATACCGCCAAAACCGCATGATATACCTATTGTAAACGAATCTATACTGAGTGCTATACTAAGCACGATCATTTCAATAATACTCAACCACCCACACCTCCGTTTACATAATATGTTTTATAAAAAACCATGCGACAGGCAAGGTTCATATAAACCGACTTTTTGTAATATATATTACGTATAAACGAAAGATCGGGAGAGTGAAGCTATGGACTGGCATAATGTCACATGCACTCAGACAGCCTCTGAACTGAAAACCGATATAAACAACGGGCTTTCATCGGCAGAAGCAAAAAAACGCCTTGAACATTACGGTAAAAACCTCCTGCACTCATCAGGACATCAAAGCGTTATCGTAAAATTTTTCTCTCAGTTTGCGGATTTCATGGTGCTGATACTGCTTGCTGCGGCAGGAGTATCTTTTTTCACCTCACTGACAGGGGACGGGAATTTTACCGAGCCTGTCATGATACTGCTTATAGTCATACTCAATGCCGCTGTGGGAACTATACAGGAATGCCGTGCTGAAAAGGCGATAGACGCTCTTAAAAAACTCTCGTCACCTCATGCCCGTGTCATACGCAGCGGAAAACAGATAAGCATACCCTCCGAAGAGCTTGTTCCCGGCGATATACTATGTATCGAAACCGGCGACCTTGTATGTGCAGACGCAAGACTTGCCGAATGTACCTCACTTAAAGCCGAAGAATCTGCTCTCACGGGTGAATCTGTCCCTTCTGATAAGCGGCACGACTGTATTCTTCCGAAAGACGCACCGCCTGCCGACAGGAGCAATATGATATTTTCATCATCATTCATCACATCAGGTCATGCAAAGGCGATAGTCACGGAAACAGGAATGAAAACTCAGGTCGGAAAGATAGCCGAAATGATAAGCAGTGAGGAAAGTCCAAAAACACCTCTGCAAAAAAGCCTTGCAAAAACCGGAAAAATACTCGGTACGGCTGCACTCGGTATATGTGTAGTTATATTCATACTCGGAATGCTGCAAAAAGT
>JBGVAQ010000259.1:0-4343 GCA_045224775.1 Acutalibacteraceae bacterium
CTATGTTCCAAAACATTATGAGTATAAGGATTTTATTTCTCAGGAGGAATTTCTTAAAAAAATCAAGGAAGCAGATATTGTTGTCAGTCATGGAGCTTCGGGTTCCATCATGAAAGCATTGAATGAAGGCAAAAAAGTCATTGCCGTTACAAGGCTTGAAAAATATGGTGAACACATCAACGATCATCAAATTCAAAATAATGAGGCCTTTGGCTCAAATCACTATGTTTTGGTTGCAGATAATGAACTCACAGATCTTGGAGAGTGTTTTCAAAAAATCTATCAGAAAACAGACGATCTTGTCCCTTGGGAAAATAAAGATCCGATGAGCATTGTCAATATGATCGATACTTTCATACAGGAGAATTGGAAATAATGGGATTTGTAGAAATAGAAAATGCAGGAAAAAGAGTATTTGAAAAATTTCCTGTTGTAAAAAGAAGCCTGAAAAGAGTATATCAGTGGACAAGTTATGTGTTTTCAAGGGATAAAATCAAGTCTGAAGGTGATCTGCAAAAAGTTACGCCGGATGATGGTTTTGAATATTATTACGGATACTATGACAAATCTCCTTGGGATATAACCGACAGATATATGATCTGTATTAAAGTCGTACAGGCCTATCGTTCGGTTGCTCCTAAAGAGCCGGGAATTGTAGGTCTTATAGATACACAAGATAATAACTGTTTTATTAAGATCGGTGCTACACATTCGTGGAATGTTCAGCAAAGCTGTATGGCACAATGGATGGGACCTGATTTTCAGAGCCGGATTATCTATAACGACTTTCGCAACAAAAAATATTGTTCTGTTATTTTTAATGTAAAAGAGATGAAGGAAGAGAAGGTTCTTCCACTTCCTGTGTATGATGTGGCGAGAAATGGAAGCTTTGCTTTATCTCTTGATTTTTCGCGTCTGCACCGGATGCGTCCTGGCTACGGATATTCAAATACTCCTGATAAAACAAAGGGAATATTGTGCCCCGATGAAACATGTATATGGAAAATGGATATCCCGTCCGGAAAGGTCACCCCTCTGTTTAAATATACGGAAATGGCAGCATTTGAACCGGATGAAACCATGAATCATGCAGAACACAAGGTTAACCATCTTATGATCAGTCCTGACGGAAAGCGTTTTATGGTATTGCATAGATGGTTCCAGAAAGGGAAAAAACATACCCGTCTAGTGACAGTTAATATTGATAAGACTGAAATGTATAATTTGAGTGATGATGTCTTTGTATCGCATTGTTACTGGAAGAATAACGATGAAATCCTGTCTTTTCTCAGAAAAAATGAAACAGGAGATCATTACTACCTTATGAAAGATAAAACACAGGAGTATAAGCTGTACTGGCATGAATTGAATACGGACGGTCACTGTAGCTATTCGCCTGATTTGAAATATATTATTACAGATACCTATCCGAACCGTAAAAGAATTGCTTCTGTGTATCTTTGTACAGAAAACGGCGGTAAAGACGGTTGTGCCAAAAGAATTGCAAGAGTGTTTGCTCCATTTCGGTATGATAATGATTGTCGGTGCGATCTGCATCCGAGATGGAACCATGCAGGAACAAAAATTTGCATAGATTCTGTTCATGAAGGAAAAAGAGCAATGTATGTGATACCAATCACTGATTCAGAATAAAGTAAACGGAGAATGGTTTGATGAGCAACTGGTTTAAGCTGATAATGAAAATCCAGAAAATTCAATATGGAAAAGGCCTTCGCCTGAAAGGTATGCCGGTAATTTATAAACAGAAGGGATCAATTCTTTCCATCGGAAAGGATGTTACAGTTAACAGCAGCTTTTTGTCTAATCTTGTAGGTCTTTATTCAAGGACCATAATAGTTACAAGAACGAGAGAAGCAAAAATTGTTATAGGTGACAGAGTTGGTATTTCAGGTGCAACTATTTATGCCAGAAATTCTGTTGAGATCGGCGAGGATACAATGATCGGCGGAAACTGTAAAATTCTTGATAATGATTTTCATCCGATAGAGATAGAAGAAAGACACTCAAAGGATAAATCAAAAATTCGGTCAAAACCTATTATCATAGGAAAAAATTGTTTTATCGGCTGCAATACAATTATCTTAAAGGGAACGGTTTTGGGAGATAACTGTGTTGTTGGAGCCGGTGCTGTTGTTTCGGGAAAATTTCCTGCCAATAGTGTGATCGTTGGTAATCCTGCAAAAGTTATCAAAACATTATAAGGAACTGGTGTGGTATGAATATTCTATTATTAACTCCATATTATCCTGCGGTTGGTGGAATTGCTACATGGGCACAGGGAATTGTTGAGGTGTCAGAAAAATCTTCGGATAAGATCTTTATCTTGGATGAAGCAGAGAAGGTTCATGGAAAGAAAAATTTTTTCTCCAGTGTCATAAGAAGCTTTAGAATCTGGAAGGATTTGAAAAAAAACCTCAAAAATATTAATCTGGATATTGTTCATATAAATATCCCGGCTCATACAATGAGTATGATTCGAGAGTTAGTATCCATAAGAATTGCAAAAAAATATAGAAAAAAAGTAATAATGCATTTTCATTGTACGCTTACAACGGCTGTTGACAGCAGAACAAAAGCACGTTTAATGAAAAAAATCTGCAAAAAAGTGGATGCGGTCATTACTTTGAACCGTCAGTCATATGACTTTGTACTTCCATTTGCCAAAGAAAAGGCTTTTATTCTACCTAATTTTGCATCCGAGCAGCTTTTAGAAGCGGGTGCAAGCCGGAAAATCAATCCGAAACTTCAGACAGTCTTATATGTCGGAAATATTATTCCTGAAAAGGGATGTAATGAGCTGATACAGCTTTCAAAAGAGTTTCCTGATATACAATTCAGATTGGTCGGAAGATTGGGTAAAGGCGTCAATACAGATGGTCTGCCATCAAATTGTATTTTGACAGGTATAAAAACGGGTGCGGATTTAAAAAAGGAATTTATAGATGCAGATGTTTTTGCATTTTTATCGTATATGCCGATGGAAGGTTTTTCAGTTGCTTTGACTGAGGCGATGGCCTATGGCTTGCCTTGCCTTGCAACAAGGTGGGCTGCTAATGAAGATATGCTCGAAGGTAAAGGCGGAATCATCGTCGAAACGAAAAATATTGAAGAGATGAGGAAAGCCTTGGTGGAAATTTCGGACTATGACCTCAGAAAAAGTTTTTCATTATGGAATCTGCAAAAAGTTGAAGGAGAATATACAAGACAGGCCGTTTGGAATCAGCTGAATTCAATCTATAAAAAAATATAAATCGGGTGGAATAATATGTGGCGTACAGCGTCTTACTATGCAAGGGTATTGTATAATTTTTTCAGATTGTTTTTCTGGTCATTACTTAATGGTTTCAAAATTAAATACAAGGGCGCGCAGAAGCTGTCTTCAAAGTCGAAGCTGTCTGTAGGTAAAAAGGGAAGAATAACTTTAGGCGGCAGATGTATGGCGGAAGAGGGCGTTCTTCTGCATGCTCCAAGCGGAAAAATAACCTTGGGTACGAAAGTGTTCATTAACCGTAATTCTACGATCGTAAGCCATGAGAGTATTGATATAGGTTCTTACACTACCATTGGTCCTAATGTGTGTATATATGACCACGATCACGATACTGAAAACTGGAAACAGTTTATATCCAAACCCGTAAGTATCGGAGAAAATGTTTGGGTCGGAGCTAATGTGGTGATCCTGAAAGGCGTACAGATAGGAGATAATGCAGTTATCGGAGCCGGAACAGTGGTTTCAAAAAGTATACCCGCAGACCATGTATGCTATAACAGCAGTCAGACTCTTGTTATCAAAGAAAAAAAGAGTAAAAGGTGAAAAATATAGTAAAAGGTGATCGGATTGAAAGTGTTAATTGTTTTACCTCATTTAAAAACAGGCGGCGGACAGCAGCTTGCACTTGATGAGGCCATCGGTTTGAGTAAGAAGCCGGGATATGAGGTTTCTATTCTTTGTATAGGAAAAAAGGAAGACAACATTTTTACTCAGAAAGCAGAAAAAAATAACATTACAGTATCATATATCGGAAAAGCTGATGGGACTTCTTATTCAGCTATGTGGAAGACTACCCGTTTCATCAAAAAGGCAAAACCGGATATCGTACATACTCATTTACTTGCACTTCCGTATACTTTACCGGCCGCAAAGTTTTATAAAAAAATCAGGTTCTTTCATACCGTCCATAGTATAGCTGAAAGAGAAGCCGGACGTATGGCGAAGTTTGAACGGTATGCTTATAAGCACACAAATTTTATTCCGATCGGTATTTCGGATTATTGTGCTAAAACAATATGCGATTTTTACGGTTTAGCTGCCAATATGGTAC
>JBGVAQ010000260.1:0-4610 GCA_045224775.1 Acutalibacteraceae bacterium
TTCCTCGGATGTATCACAATCATTCATGTCATCATCCTCAGGTTCCTCAGCCTCGGCATATACAGGCTTGTAAGTCGGCTTGTATACACCGACCTCCTGACCGTCCTCGTTATATTCAGTTGTAACAGCCATGTTGATGTCTATAGGCTCATCATCCTCTTCTTCAACAGCGTTTTCTTCGGGATCTTCTTCGTCATCGTCAGCATTTTCCTGTTCTGCATCCACGTCTGCAACAGTAAGCTTGTTTACGATAGTCTCTTCAGCTTTTTCCTCTGTACCGGAATTATTGACAGAAAGTTCAGAAATATCAACCATGCCGTCATCATCTTCATCATCAGCATCATAAACGGCCTCTGTAAGTGAACGTTCAGCGCCCTTCAAAGCGTCCTTTACAAAGAACATAGCGTAGAAGCAAAGTGCTGCATAACTTGCATAGGTAATGATATTTATAAATGTAGGCTCAACTATCTGTGTATCGATATTTGACGCTGCCGGCTGCGGATAGAACATCTTTATAAAAAGATCCGCATATGCAACAAGACCTATAACCGCATACATCGTGCCATATACAGCAGACTTTCTTACAGCTGCCGTATTGTTCACTCCTGCTAAATACATAGCCTGATAGAACAGGAAAAGCAGCAGGAATGCAAGTGCTATTATATCGTACAGTTCTACGGAATAAAGTGATCTGTGGGCATACTCCTTAAACAGTGATATGAATCTCATACAGCACCATACAGGAACAAACAGTGCAACGATAGGTACTTTCTTCATACCGTTATGTCCCGTAAATGATATACACGACTCATAAAGAAGTATAAGACCCGCAAGTATAGCGAATATCGAATCCACTATCTTTGAATTATCAAGTTCAAGCAGAGTAAGAACGCCCGTACCTATTATCAGCACCGAAGCAATGAATCCGAACATACCGCACATGAAATCCTTCTGTACATTTGACTCAAATTTCTTTTTATGATCTGCAATGCTCAGTATATAGCCTATGATAAGCAAAAACAAAAATGATGCATTGAATATACAGTTGCATATGTAAGAGTCAAAGTAGAATCCCTTGCCATACACATTAAATATAGTATCGCATATCTTTGCACCGCCGCCTATGATAAGCAAAATCAAAGCAGGTATCCAAAGCTTTCTTAATTTCATTATCCGACACTCCTTTCAAAAATTCTTAAATATTATCCGTTCTGTCGGCTATAGGCGTATATTTGGTTGATTTAGCCATAGCCCTGTAAGCAGGTCTGATTATCCTGCCGCCGTATGTTACCTCCTCTATTCTGTGAGCGCACCAGCCTGCTATTCTTGAAACAGCAAAAAGCGGTGTAAAAAGCTCTATCGGTATTCCCAGCATGTCATAAACAAAGCCCGAATAGAAGTCCACATTAGCACAAATAACTTTTGAGCTGCCCTTTACCTCAGCCATAACACGGGGAGTAAGGCTTTCGACCATTTTGTAAAGTTCGAATTCCTTTGTCATTTCCTTTTCCTTTGCAAGCTGTCCGGCTGCTTTTTTAAGTATGACAGCACGGGGATCGGAAAGTGTATATATTGCATGACCGAAACCGTATATAAGTCCAGAACCGTCGCCCTTTTCCTTTTTGATTATAGATGCAAGGTGCTGATATACAGCCTCCTCGTCACTCCAGTCCTTTACACATTCTTTAAGCTCGTCCATCATCTTTCTTACTCTCAGGTTAGCACCGCCGTGACGAGGGCCTTTGAGTGAGCCGATAGCTGCGGATATTGTCGAATATGTATCCGTACCCGATGACGAAAGCACTCTTGCTGAGAATGTCGAGTTGTTTCCGCCGCCATGCTCGGCATGAAGTATCATGCAAAGATCAAGCAGCTTTGCTTCGGAATCGGTGAACTTCATATCAGGTCTTAATGCACGGAGTATAGACTGACTTGTTGAAAGTGTAAGGTCTACAGGGTGGAAGAACATACTTTCCTTATCGAAAGCTCTTTTCTTTACCTGATATGCATACGTCATTATAGTAGGCAGTGACGCTATAAGCTGTATCGACTGACGCATTATATTTTCAAGCGAAGTATCATCAGGGTTGGAATCAAATGAATACAAAACAAGCACTGAACGTGCAAGCTTATTCATTATATCCTTTGAGGGTGACTTCATTATCATATCCTCAACGAAATTATCAGGCAGTTCACGCATCATACCGAGTGTATCTTTAAAGCGTGCAAGCTGGGCTTCGGTAGGAAGTGAACCGAAAAGCAAAAGCCATGCAGTTTCCTCAAACCCGAAACGGTTTTCATTTATACAAGCCGAAACGATATCATTAACATTTATGCCTCTGTATGTAAGCTTACCTTCATCAGGTATGCGAACACCGTCAGCCATCATAAAGCCATGTACATTACAAATATTTGTAAGTCCTGCCATAACGCCTGTTCCGTCGGGATTTCTGAGTCCTCTTTTTACTCCGTAGGTCTGATAATCACGCTCGTTAAAGCCGTTATGAAGTCTGTATTCATCGCATAAGTCTTTCAGATGCGTTTTAAAGGTCTCTGTATCTGTATTCATCAAAATTCCCCGTTTCAAAATAGCATTTATGCATAATAAAACATACATTATCATTTTAGTCTATTTTATCCCTTATGTCAAGTTTCATATAAAACAAATCAGGGTTTTTGAATGAATAAATAATTTATGAACAAAGTTTATAAAGCCTCCATCATTGAGGGAGGTTATTATTTTTAATTGAAATCGCAAAAACTTCAATACATAACAAAGCCCTTTTATGAATAGTTATTTTAAAAAGCCAATATGAATTAATTCCACTTTCCACTTTCCACATTCCACATTAAAAAAAGGGTGAGAATATGAAAAAGACAGTTATTACAACAGCCTGTGCATTTGCAGTAATGGCACTTTTGCCGCTGATATCAACAGGCAGTACCGCCGACACAACAAAAACAGCCGTTTCCGCCACAGAAGAATCATCTGAAACAAATGTGTTTTCCATTCCTGAACCAAGCACACCCGAAAGCAGCATATCCGAAAACAGCAATACATTATACAATGAATTCAAAATACTTGATACAGGCAGCGGAAATATCATATCCGTAGACGACAGAACATTCTGCTGCGGAGCACTTGCATACGAAATGCTGCCTAACAGTGAAAAGGAAGCTTTAAAAGCTCAATGTATTGCGTGTTATACGCATTTTTGCAGACTTCGTGAAAACAGCCGTAAAAATCCCGATAATGAGCTTAACGGTGCAGACTTCAAAGCCGACCTTTCAAGCGGCGAATATTACATGAGTGACGATATAATGAAAAGCCGATGGGGAAATCTTTACGAGCAAAGCAGGAAAAAAATCGAACAGGCTGTTGATGAATGTAACTTCACAGTAATTACCGACAGTGAAGGGCAGCTGATAGATGCCGCATATCACGCCATGTCATCAGGCATGACGGAAAGTGCAGAGGACATATTCGGCAGGGCTGACGAACATCTTGTACCTGTTTCAAGTCCATGGGATAAAGCCGCTCCCGACTATATATCCGAAGAAACCGTTTCCGTACAGGAATTTTGTGAAAAGCTGCTTGACGGTGACACAAAAAAATACAGTGAAAATCTTCCGGTCAGCATAAAACGCACAAATTCGGGAGCAGTTCTCGAAGCAGCAATAGACGGCAAAGCATATACAGGTGCAGAAATAAGATATCTGTTTTCACTCAGAAGTGCAGACTTTGACATAAAGCTAAATAAGGACAGTGCAACGTTCACTGTACGGGGTTACGGGCATGGTGTAGGTCTTAGTCAGACAGGCGCAGAAGGCATGGCAAAAGACGGCTCGGACTACCGTGAAATACTTCTCCACTATTACAGCAAATGCGAACTCAGAACAGTTCATAATGCATAATGCATAATTCATAATTCATAATTACAATAAAAAAGACCGCTGTTTTTGCATACACAGCGGTCACAGTTTTAATACCAATGTAAAAATTTTATGATGCTATCGAAGTCACCTTGCAGCCCTTGGCTTCCATAAGCTTTATAATGCCGTCATCACCATAGAAATGGGCAGCACCGACCATTACAAGCACCTTTTTCCCGTCATTAAGATATCCCGATATCTTTTCAGCCATCGCCGGATTCCTCTTTCCGAGAAGTTCTTCCATATAATATTCAAAGGCTTCTCTTGTTTCAGCGTCAAGCTCCGCAAGCTGCGATTCGTCAACAGCGTTTTCTATCGGTCTGCCGTTTTTCCAGTCGTCATAAAGCGTGTTCATGTCTTTTACCTGCTGATCAAAGCTCTCCTGAGTAGTATAGGGTGCAAGAAGAAGCTCACCTACACGGTCGGACAGCCTTTCAAACATCTGTGCCTGATATTCCAAAGATTCAAGCTCTATAACTTCCTTGCCGTCAGACTTTGCACGTTTTATATAGCTTACATCTATTCCTTTTTGGATATCAAGCCCACATTTTGCAAGAACTGTTCCTTCAAAAAGAGACGACCACGCAACAGGCGTAAACATATCATACATATGTTCAACGTATGCTGCGGCATTATTCTTCATCACTTCATTAATGCTATTATACGTTTCATCGGAT
>JBGVAQ010000261.1:0-2837 GCA_045224775.1 Acutalibacteraceae bacterium
ATAGGAGCTTTTGTTACTGTTTACGATATGTATCTGAATGGAGAAATGCCGATTACTGTGGGCGGCATTTGTCAGCATACATCGGACGGTATTGTAACAGTCAGAAAATATATCAAAAGGCTTATTGACAAAGAACTTCTTATCAGAGATCACGCACTGATCGACGGGCATATCGTAATGACACTTACGGTCAATATGGACAGGTTCAGGGAATAAACAAAATATCGTATAAATAATCTCTCCGGCAAGGCATATTTGCTTTGTCGGAGAGGGTTTATTTAGTGAATAATGGCATTATAAACTGCATACTTAATATTGAGAGTAGTGGATTGTTGGCATTCAAGCATCAAAATCAATTTCGTTAATTGTATCACGAAAGGATTTGTCTTTAAATAAAGGAGCAGAAGTGGTTAATAATGTCAATAGATTCTTATTGGAACTTATGGGGTTCCAATCCTCATCCCGTATATGATACTGCCCATATGATTCTTCGATAAAGTATGTGTTGCCGCGATAAAAGAACATTACATCTACAGTCATTGGTGGATTATCAGTTCTTTCAGGAAACTCATCCCACCGCTGCCATTCTGTAAACTCCTGCCATGTCATTTTAGCTGTACTTCTTTTTCCATTTATCATAAACTGTTTCCCTCCAAATTTTACCGACCCTATCAACCATTGCACGTTCTTTATCAGTAAGGTGTGCAAATCCTTTAGGTGTATCATTTTCCTTATGTTCGTATCCATGATGGGTATGTGGAAGTACACCGTGATGCGGCTTATCAAGATCAATCTGCTTGGTACGCTTGTTTTTGGAATCATAATATGAGATGTACTTGGGTGCGCCGTCTTTTCCCAGTGTTACATATACACGCCCTTTGGTCATTGTTTCCATAGGTGCTGTTGGATTACCATATTTGTATACCACAAACTTAACATTACCAGCGGTATGCAGAGATTTATATTCTGTACCATAAGCTCTACCTTTATTGCTGACACCACTTGAACTGCCTCTGCCTCCCATATCAACGCACCACCTTTCTTGATGAACGGTAGTTCACAGCAATGATATTACCTTCCATTTCCCTAAAAGGTTCGCCTAAGCAGATAATGACACTTGGCTCAATAGTTTCGAGCATCTTGTTATATCCACGGAGGAAAAGTTCCTTTTTATGCTTACAGCCAATCATACCGACACCCACAACACAGCCTTTTTCAACTCCGTCATAGCAAAAAGAGTAACTTCGGCTGTCACTCCATGTCATAGTAGGAGCTACTTTCAGCCCCTTACTCTGCCAGTACACACCTACCCAATGACTATGAGCAACACTTTCGAGCTGTCTCCAGTAATTCATATCGGAATAGGTCGAATAATCGGGTGTAAGCAGAAAAGCATACTGCGAGAGCTTCTCAATACTTCTTTCAGGATTATTGTAAATGCCTGTAAAGCGATAATCGTCAATAAAGAAGTGAACGCCGCAAGCAGTGTTCTCAGGTCTGTCGTTTTGTTTTGTATCGGAATATGCGATAAGACGCACATTATCAAGAGGAATGTCCTGTTTTTTGATAACAGGAATATCCCATTTGCCGGTTACATCAAAACCATTCCTCATAAAAAGATGGTTTTCTCTCATGTCTAAAGAAGTCATTGCTTCTCCTTTCTGGTTCAAAAAGAACCTGTCAATTGTTGAATTTGTACAAAGTGCGAATTGACAAAGAAAGGCTGCTATGCTACAATAAAACTTGCTTAAGGTTGTGCATTATAGCATAACAGGGAACGCATAGGCAGATACTGCGCCAACAGTATTAATCCTGTGCGTTTTTCTTTGTCATTGTGAATTGTTCAATGGAATCACCAAGCCTTTCGTAAAGAGCAGAACATCAGGTCTGAATCTCAGAAAACAAATCAAGAAGAACTATTTCATAATCAAGATAATTTCTTGGTCCGTACCTAAGCCATCTATTATAGAATTTCATAGCGTTCATCGCACATTCCTGACTGAGTTGAAATATCTCTGCCAATTCACAATAGTCTTCAGGCTTGTACATATGAACAAGCGGGGGGAGGTGCAAGTGCATACTTTGCAAAGAAATTTGCTTCGCTTTCGGCAAGGTCGCTGTGTTCTGTATGATCGAGAACGATATGCCCGATTTCGTGCATAATTGTAAATCTTATCCTACGATCATACATGGAATCATCATAGTAAATCTCAAAAACACTCTGACCATTCTTTTCCTTTTCAAGAAAAAAGCCGTCTTTGCTAAACGCCTTACAAGCCTTACGTTTTTCTTCCTTTACTTCTGAATACTTAATTACTCTGATTCCCAATAGTTCACATATTTTGAAACAATCAACGGGAACAATGTAAAGGTTCAATTCAGTAAAAAGACTGACGACTATCCTTTTTATTTCTTCATACCTTTTGTCCAGTAATCTCATAAGTCCTCCGCTTGCTTAGTCACTTAATAGAGTATTAATAAGTTCCCGCTTTTGCTCTGTAGTCATTGTGGGAGCATTTCGGGCTAATAGCCTCTTGATTTTTCCGAATTCATTTTCTGAACCTCCTTCTGTTTCTGTTCCGAGCAGATAATCCGATGTTGTGTGCAGTGCTGTCGCTATGTTTGCGATAATGGCGCTTTTGGGTATTCTTTCGCTGTGCATATAGCGTGACATAGATGCCTCTGTTACACCAACGACCTCAGCGAGTTCTTTCTGAGAAATACCCTGTTCTTTCAAAAGCAGAGATAACCTCTCTGCGAAAATAGAAGTAGGCATATGGTTGTCCTCCTTTATGTAAGTTGAAAATCAACTTACCAAAAGTATAATCCATATTTAC
>JBGVAQ010000262.1:0-7827 GCA_045224775.1 Acutalibacteraceae bacterium
TCTCCGTGGTATCCAGAAGACAGAGATCGAGCGTGGACAGGTTATTGCAAAGCCCGGTTCAGTTCATCCTCACACAAAGTTCCAGGGTCAGGTATACGTTCTTACTAAGGACGAGGGTGGCCGTCATACTCCTTTCTTCAACAACTATCGTCCTCAGTTCTATTTCAGAACAACAGACGTTACAGGTGTTATCAATCTTCCTGAGGGCACAGAGATGTGCATGCCTGGCGATAACGTAAACATGGATGTTGAGCTTATCACTCCTATCGCTATGGAAGAGGGCCTTCGTTTCGCTATCCGTGAGGGCGGCAGAACTGTAGGTTCAGGCGTTGTTTCTAAGATCTACGAGTAATTCTCGTTTATTTCTTTCAACAATCATTAAAATTATACGCTTCTTGCAGGGAAACCTGCAGGAAGCGTTTTTTTGTAAAAAATTCTCGTAATTTTAACATTTTTTTGTAGAAATGTGTTATAATGAAATAATAAATTAAATCTGTCCGAAGGAGAGGTACACCATGAGTAAATTTGATAATTTTGATGATGACAGCGGCTTTTTGGGAGGATTTGGATTTTCGGATACCGGAGCTGATAACGAAAGTGAAAACAATGATGACGGCTCATTCAGCGGTCTGTCATATTCAGATAAAAATGCTGACTCTTCATTCGGAGATGATGAATTCTATGAATTTGATCCGTCAGCCGATACAGAAACTAATAAATTCAATATTCCTCTGGGCAATTCCGGTGTGAATAATAATGCCGGCTATGGCAGTATGAATAATAATGGGTTTAACGGCATGACGGGAAACAATAATTCATTTTCCGCAGGAAACAATTCTCAGCCGGCATGGTCGGACAGCGGATTTTCTCAGGATCACGACAGTGTTTTCGGTTCTGATGATTATGTTCCGCTTAACAATAGCCTGACATATAAAAGTGTAGGAGGAGAAACAGGCTCGGGCACTTATTCTTCATCATCCTATAGCAGTAATAACGGAAAAAGCAGTTCGTATAAAACCGGTATTAAAATGAGTGTCATTATATATATTGCCTCTGTTATTATGTTTCTTACGCCGCTGACATTCTTTTTCGTACCTACGCTGAAAGCGGTTCTAAGCAATGACGGTGCAGATGCTGTTGTATATAAGCCTGTTACAGCACTGGTCACGAATGTTGAAAAGGATATGACGTCTTCGGGAATAGACAGTATATGCAGTATAAAGTACACATATAACGGCAAGGAATATACCGACAACACTCTTGTTGTACATTCAAATATCGAAAGAGGTCAGAATTTATCAATATATGTCAATCAGGCAGATCCCTCAAAGGCTTCTATTACTGATCTGTCCAGAAAGGGTAAGCAAGCCGATCCGACATTTTTGTTTGTGTATGGGTTCATAGTCCTTCTGCTGCTGATATCTACAATATCGTTTTTTTCAAAAACGAAAAAAAGAGCAAAATATGAGGAAAAATATTCGTCACAATATTCGTCCGTATGGAATACAAAATTCGGAGAAAAAACAACAGCAACATCTTCAGGTACTTATTCCGGTACATCTTCGGGTACGTCTTCAAATACAGGTGTCAACGTACATATAGGGCAGTCCGTAAACAGTACTTCGTCTGCACCGGTAAACTATAAGCCGCATAAATCATCTTATGCCGGTTCAATTCTATTTATTGTCGTTGGTTTACTGTTTGCAACGGTAGGATTTATAGGGCTTGTATCCCATATTTCCAGCGAGACAGCACGCAATAATGTCATAAAGAACGGTATTTCAGTAGAAGCAACATGTACATATGCATATGCGCCGGGAGCAAGCGGAACTATCAAGGTAAACGGTAAAATTGTAAATTACTTTGCGGATGTAAAGTATGAATATAAAGGAAAAAGCTATAATTGCTCGCACGTTGAACTTTCGGCACAGGCAAAAAAGGGCGATACTATTGCAGTATATATAACCGAGGATAATCCGGGTGTTTGTTTTGCTGCCGGAAACAATTCGGCTTCATCTACCGGCTCGTATTTCCTTTTCGGAATATTTGCGTTTTTGGGCAGTGTAGCAGTGGCTGTCGGTATAGGTACGGCAGTAAGCATCCATAAGCAAAATAAAGCTCTGAATGTATAGTTCCTGATTCTGACAAAAAAATTCGGGCAAAATCAAAATAGCACTTGAAAGACAGAAAAATGTGTGGTATAATATTTAAGTCTTTGGAAACCGTCACTTGTGATGGGGTTCATAGCATGGCGAAAGCCGTACTTTGAAACGGGCAGTCCTCTGTTCCGCAGCGGAACAAGAATGTCTGAAATAACAGGAGGATATAAAAATGGATGCATTAAAAGCAATCGCAGCAAGCTCAATGAAGGAACAGGATAAGCTCCCTAAGTTCGAGGTTGGTGACACTGTAAGAGTAAGTGTTAACATCCGTGAGGGCGACAGAGAGAGAATCCAGATGTTCGAGGGCACAGTAATCGCTCGCAGAGGAAGCGGTGTAGCAGAGACCTTTACCGTTCGCCGTGTATCATACGGTGTTGGCGTTGAAAGAGTTTTCCCTGTTCATTCACCTAACGTTGCCGGTGTACAGGTTGTAAGAAAAGGCCGTGTACGCAGAAGCAAGCTCTATTATCTGCGCAGCAGAGTCGGAAAGGCTGCAAAGGTCAAGGAACAGATCAGATAATTTCCGGATCAAAAGGGACTTTATGTCCCTTTTTTGCTATCTGCCGTTATTGAAAATATTTTCGGGAGCTGATATCTTATGGCTGCGAAAAAAAGGACGCTTTACAGAAAAAATGATGCCCGTGATGTCATTGATATTACTAAAAGTGCATTTGAAGTATTGCTTGTATTTATAATACTTCTTATAATGCTTGCTGTTTCGTGTGCGTTTTTTTTTAGGGTGATAACTGTTGAACTGCCTGACGGAGATGACAGTGTTACATACAGCTTTGTGGCTATGAGAAATACGAAAAGTATCTCAGACGGCAATATTGTAAGCATTGATGACGGTTTTTATGTTTCCGCAGGAGAGGTTTATGCTATTGAAGGTGAGAAAATTTCTGTAGGCGGAGATTACATAAATTCCGTTATTTATAAGGATAAGGAATATCTTACAGACAGTGAGCTTTCGGAAATACTTGACGATGGAAAAATTCCCGAAGGTTATGTTCTTATAAACAGAGATATAAAGCATTCCCGTGAGAAAATGACGGGCGAGCTTGTGGAAAAGAAAGCTGTAACGGGAAAGGCAGTTGTTTTTCTTTATCCGTTTGCGTATTTCGGACGTGAGGCAGATTATATAATCAATAAATAAATTATTCATGTGAGGTGTTTGTTTTGTCAGATAATAAAAATGTTGAAAAGAAAACCGATAATGAAACCGAAGAAGAATCCATAAAACTGTCCCAGATCATATATGATATTGCGGGAACTATCTTTCTTGCAATAATACTGCTGTTTATAACCATGACTTTTTTTGCAAGACAGGTAACTGTAGACGGCCCGTCTATGAAGGAAACTCTCCATGATAAAGACAGACTGCTTGTTTCATGCTTTGACTATGTTCCTAAAAACGGAGATATAGTTATCGTTACTCACGGTGAAAATCTTGATGAACCTATCGTAAAAAGAGTTATAGCTACAGCAGGTCAGCATCTTGAAATAAATTACGCCAACGGTGAAGTTTCTGTAGACGGAAAGGTGCTTGATGAAAAGTACATTGTAGGAACTACCATTCCGGTTCCGAATGCTACAGTAATACCTGAGGTAATACCTGACGGTTATGTATTTGTAATGGGTGACAACAGAGAACATTCACTCGACAGCCGTTCCGCTACAGTAGGACTTGTTCCTGTTGAAAATATCATAGGTAAGGCGTTCATACGTATATATCCTTTCGACAGCTTCGGATTTGTATGATATCACAGATCGGTCAGGCTTTTGTCTGACCGATTTTTTGTAACAGGAGGTATAATAAATGGAAGAACTGAGATCAATACAGTGGTTCCCCGGACATATGACAAAAACCAAAAGAAAGATAGAATCCCAGTTAAAGCTTATAGATGCTGTGGCAGTACTGCTTGATGCAAGAATACCGTATTCAAGCTGTAATCCCGATCTGAGAAGTATCATAAACAATAAGCCGAGATTAGTTGTGCTGAATAAATGCGACATGGCAGACAGTACACAGACTAAAAAATGGATAAAGCTTTTCAGGGAAAAGGGAATAAGTGCGGTAGCACTCGACTGTAAAACGGGCAGGGGACTTAATAATTTTATTCCAGAAGTAAAAAATGTCCTTGCCGATAAGATAAGCTCATGGGAAGCCAAGGGCATGAAGGGCAGAACAATAAAAGTAATGGTCGTGGGCATACCTAATGTGGGAAAATCGTCATTTATAAACAGGATGTCAAAGCAGAACAGGGCAAAGGTAGAGGACAGACCGGGTGTTACAAGGGGCAACCAGTGGTTCACGATAGGAAAGGGATTTGATCTCTTGGATACTCCCGGAGTATTGTGGCCTAAATTTGATGATAAGCTTGTCGGCGAAAAGCTTGCATATATCGGTTCGGTAAAGGATGAAGTTCTTGATACAGAACATCTTGCAGGCAGACTGCTGGAATATCTGAGGGATAATTTTCCTGAATCAATATGTACAAGATATAAACTTGATATAAATGAGATATCAGGTATAGAAGGCTATGAAATACTTGAACTTGTCGGAAAAAAAAGAGAAATGCTTATTTCAGGCGGTGAGATAAATACTGAAAGAGCCGCTTCAACAGTACTTGACGAATTCAGGGGAGCAGCTTTGGGAAAAATGACACTTGATAAAGCGGAGGAATGCAGTGATGTCAGAATCTAACATGCTTGAGCTTGAAGAAAAATACCATGAGCAGGGTTATAAGGTTATATGCGGTATAGATGAGGTCGGCAGAGGATGCTATGCAGGACCTGTATGTACGGCGGCAGTAATTCTTCCGAGAGGGCTTATTATCGAGGGAGTAAAGGATTCAAAGAAGATAAGCGAAAAAAAGCGTGAACAGCTTTTTGATGTTATAAGGGAAAAGGTCATAGATTACAGTATCGGCTGGGCAAGCGTTGAAGAAGTAGAGAAACTTAATGTTCTCAATGCCACAATGCTTGCCATGAAAAGAGCCGCCGAAGGCTTGAAGGTAAAACCCGATTTTATAATGATAGACGGCAATAAAACGCCTGAGCTTTCTGTACCGTGTGAAGCGATAATCGGCGGTGATGCGATATCCGAAACAATAGCGGCAGCATCAATTCTTGCCAAAGTAACCCGTGACAGACTTATGAGAGAATATGCGGTCAAGTATCCGCAGTATGAGCTTGAATAGAATAAGGGCTACGGCACACCCAGACATGGCGAGCTTGTTATAAAGTATGGCCCTTGTGAACTTCACAGAATGTCATATCTCAAAAAGCTTTATGCAAGGAACGAGGAATGAAAAGGGGAGAAATGAGAACTCCTGCTCAGAAAAAAGGAGATATCGGTGAAGAAGCCGCTTTGAAAAGATATATTGAAAACGGCTATACGCTTGCCGCAAGGAATTACAGTCGGCGCTGCGGCGAGATAGACCTTATTGTAAAAAACGATGAATACATAGTTTTTGCCGAAGTCAAAACGAGGTCGGAAAGAGCAATAGCAAGACCTGTTTCGGCGGTGAGCAGAAAAAAGATTGTTAATATAGTAAAAACAGCAATGCTGTATCTTTCCGAATATGAGGTATCACTCCAGCCGAGATTTGATGTTGTCGAGGTCATATCCGACGGGAAAAACATCATAATGCTTGACATAACAGAGAATGCCTTTGACGGCGGAGAGTTCGGTTCTTTATTCTAAAAAGCCTTTATTGAAAGTATAATTATGCGAGGGGGAATGCTTATGAAACTGTTTGATCTTCACTGTGATACTTTGTATCGTGCATATACAGAAAAAAGTACGCTGTTCAATGACAGCTTTCATATATCGTTTAACAAAGCAAAGGGGATAAATCCCTATATACAGTGCTTTGCCGTGTGGATACCTGATGAATACCGTGGCAACGCCGCACTTGATCTGTTCAGAGGCTGTGTAAAAAAGCTTGACGAACAGCTTGCAGGTACGGATATTATCCGCTGCCGTACAAATGATGATATCAAAAATGTTGCCGCCAAAGGAAAGACAGGTGCTGTTCTTACAGTCGAGGGCGGCGCAGTCCTTGCAGGCAGACTTGAAAACATAGAGCTTCTCAAAAAAGAGGGAGTCAGAATGATGACTCTTACATGGAACGGCAAAAACGAGCTTGGCGACGGTGTAGGGGTTGAAAATGCAGGCGGTCTTAATGATTTCGGGTGCAAGGTAGTTTGCGAAATGGAACAACAGGGGATAATAGTAGATATCTCACACGCAAGTGAAAGAATGTTCTATGATGTTGCGGAAATCGCAAAAAAGCCCTTTGCCGCTTCACATTCCGATGCAAAAGCCGTTTCACCTCACAGAAGAAACCTTACAAATGAGCAGTTTGAAATAATAAGGGATAACGGCGGAATCGTGGGATTAAATTTTTGTGTAGATTTTCTTAATAAAACAGCGACAAAAGCAAAAATGTATGATATAATAAGAAACGCAGAGCATTTTCTGTCACTCGGAGGAGAAAAAACTCTTGCTATTGGCGGAGATTTTGACGGGGCGGATATACCGTCCGATATGAACGGTATAGAAGCACTTCCGCAGCTTTATGAAATGTTCTTGCACCACAATTACAGTGAATCGCTTGTTGAAGATATATTCTTCAATAACGCATTCAGCTTCTTTGAAAAACACGAATAAAAAGAAAGAAGGCAGTTTTATGAATTACAACAGTACAAGAGACAAAAGTAAGGTAGTAAGCGCAGCACAGGCTATTGCACAGGGTATTTCAGATGAAGGAGGACTTTTTGTACCTCAGTCTTTGCCTAAGTACACACTTGATGATATCAAGGCACTTTCCGAGACTGATTACAGAGGCAGAGCAAAGAGAATATTTGCTGATTTCCTCGGTGACTTCACAGAGCAGGAAATAAACGAAAGTGTAGATGCAGCCTATACTGCGGAAAAATTCGGTTCTGACGATCCAGCACCCGTTTCATATATCGAAAGCGGCAGCACAAAGATGTCTGTACTTGAACTCTGGCACGGTCCGACATGCGCATTCAAGGATATGGCTCTCCAGATACTTCCGCACCTTCTTACAAAGTCTGTAAAGAAGGTTTACAGCGGCAAAGAGGCTGTTATACTTGTTGCAACAAGCGGCGATACAGGCAAGGCTGCACTCGAAGGTTTCAAGGATGTTGACGGTACAAAGATAATGGTATTCTATCCCGTTAACGGTGTAAGCCCGATGCAGAAGCGTCAGATGGCTACTCAGAAGGGTAACAACGTAAGTGTAGTTGCAATAGAGGGCAACTTTGACGATGCTCAGACAGGTGTAAAGAAGATATTCACAAACGCTGATATAAAGGCTAAGCTTGCAGAAAACAATATGCTTTTCTCAAGTGCAAACTCTATCAACTGGGGCAGACTTCTTCCGCAGGTAGTATATTATTTCTCTGCATACTGCGATATGCTCAAAGAAGGCAAAATTGCTCTCGGTGACAAGATAAATGTTGTTGTTCCGACAGGCAACTTCGGCAATATACTTGCATCTTATTATGCTATGAATATGGGACTCCCGATAAACAAATTCATCTGTGCATCAAACTCCAACAACGTTCTTACAGACTTCATAAAGACAGGCACATATGACAAAAAGAGGAAGTTCTTTACAACAATATCTCCGTC
>JBGVAQ010000263.1:0-3470 GCA_045224775.1 Acutalibacteraceae bacterium
TACAATCACAGAACTAATTCTTCTATTGATGTATAAAACTGCATGTTATTGATGAATAGACCTTGAAATTATACAATCTGTCAACTACTCAAACATGCAATCAGACCCAATAATACTACCGGTAATATACTTTGGTCTGTTATCTTTGATATACAGTATATAATGGTAACTAAAGTCTAAAAGTTAGTATATAAATAGCAAATCTGATGCTGAATTTTGAGATAACAAGAATTATGCTTTTCGGGTAACTAAGTTTCAAAAATAGAGTAGTATTTTACCTATGAAATATATTTTTTGTAGTTGTTTCAAGCAAAAAAATGAAGTAAAAAACAACTTCGTCAAGCATAATAATAATAGGTTCCATAAAATAAATTTATGAAAGGAGATCTGTTATGGAAATCAAAAACATTGTAATCGAAAACTATGGAGGGATCAAAAGTCTGAAGCTTCCTGATCTGAAGTTTCTTGCTCTCGTAGGTCCTAACGGCAGTGGTAAATCTACTACGATTGATGCTATCCGCTTTCTTTTGACCGGTAAAACACGTTATGGAGTTTACAAGGGACAAAGAGAAGGTTCGGTATCAGCTTCTATTGTAGGAGTACCATTGGAATGTAAAATCACTGATAACGGTACCACTACTGTTTTTATGAGCGGTAAAAAAACTACTCGTAAGAGTGTAAACGAGTTTCTTCAGAAAGAAGGAGCTAACGAGACGGCACTGAATATAGCGACATCGTCAGAAGTGCTTGAGGCAATGAAAGCGAATGAGTTATCGGATTTTTTTATCAGGAATAACTATTTGCCGGTTCAGCTGACAGCAGAGGAGGTAGAAGTATTTCTCCTTGGAGAAGGATGCAGTGAAGCAGCAGTATCTGAATTAATGAAAGAGCTGCCTGATGGGAAGTTCCCCATTAGCGAATTACAAAAGGTCTATGAATGTTTTTTTGAAAAAAGACGAGAATATAAACGTCTTTTAAAGCCTTTGCCGGATTTAGAGAAGCCTACGGGTGAACCGGAAGAGATCAGAACAGCTGTGGAAGAACTTCTAAAAAAACAGGGAGCCCAGGCAACCGCAAAAGCAGCTATGGAAGCATATCAGGCCGCGCTCAGAAATACTCAGCTATACACCAAAAAAATGACAGAGCTTGCTGAGGAGATTGCTCGTATACCGTATAAGGGTGAAGATCTTAGCACTGAAATCAACAAGATTAAGAATGAGATTGAAGAAGCAAGGAAACTTGGAGAAACCCTCAACTTGCAGGTTCACCAGCATGCAGAAAACTATAAAAGTATTGCTGAAATGCTTAAGAAACTGCAGTCTGATAGTTGTCCTCTTGATTGCAGTATAAAATGTTCGACAGATAAATCCTGCATTATAAAGAAATTCAATCAGAATCTGGAAGATACGAAAAAGGCCGGTGCTGCTGCCAAAGCTGAACGTAATAAGATATACATAAAGGTAGACGAGCTTACAAAGAAACTTCAGGAGTTAGAAGCCAATCAGAAGATGTTTGAACAGCGTTCTACTCTTCAGAAACAGATGGAAACTATGCCTAAACCGGCAAAGGTTGTTAAGCCTGAATTTGATGAGGATAAAACGGATTATACAGCTGTAATTACATCATTAAAGAGACAGCTTGCAGCGCATGACGAATATGCTGTATGGATCAAAGAATCTGAAAATCAGAAGACCTACAAGAAAATAGTAAATCTCTCAGATGAACTTGTAAAGGCTCTTGGAACAAAATCAGCTCTTATGAGTCGAATAATTGAAGTAGGAATCGCTGATTTGCAGGCAGTTGCACAAGAACAGGCATTAAAAATCAAGTCTGATCTTAAATTGCAATTTACAGCAAATGAAGGACTGCAGGTTTCTGTTGTTCCGAAATCCGGTGGAGAAGAAATGCCGATCCATAATCTGTCCACGGGAGAGAGAGCGATTACACTGATGCTTTTGCTGGATCTTATAAATCAAGTTTCCGGAATGGGAATTATGATTATCGATGATCTTGAGAAACTTGATCCTGGGAATCTCGGAGCTGTTGTAAAGTTCCTCGAAAACGATACAGACAGCAACTTTATTGTAATTGCCTGTGTTGCACACAAGAATATTACTGATGTTCTGCCGAAGAAGTCCATAGTTAAGCTTTGATTTCCGCAGGGCAGCGTTAGTTTAACTGATGCTGCCCTTATGATTGAAAGGAGGTGAACGAAATGATTGACACAATTAATGCAATTAAGAGAGAGAGTATTGATGGTAAGGAAAAGGTTCTTGTACGGTGTCCTGTTTGCGGTAAAGTATCAGTATTCTTCGACAGCAAGAGAGAGGTTGTTCCTGAAAAAGCGGTATGTTATGACTTGCACTGTGCGGATTGTAATGCAGTTGTTGGCAGCTTTTCTAACTTGTCATGATTCTGAACAGAAATTCGCAAAAAATCGTGCATAATAATAATAGAAGGATAATTTGATTCTTCAGAAAATAGAAAGGAGGACGACGCTGTTTATAGCGTCGCAGAAAAAACATGAGTGAAACAAAAGTATTTGACGTTAATGAAATCAAAATTACCGGCAGAATAAGAGCAATGAGAAAATTCGGAAATGTACTCGTGATGACAATTAATACGAGGACAGTATCCCGTCTGTATCGTAAAGGGGAAACTCCTCAGGAAGTACAGGACAGTCCATCGATTGGATGGTATGGCAGTAACGCTGCTATCATTGAAGAAGGATATCAAGTTGGTGATGTTGTAAATGTTACAGCCAGAACACAGCTGGTATCTAATGGTCCAAAGGATCAGAAAAAGACCTTTTATCAGGATCTTGTTGGAACAGGAATAAGCCCTGCGATGAAAGAAATTGATGAAGGGTTTGGGACCGAGACAAATGTAGGCCAATATTGTAATGATGTAAACGAGGCTAAGATCAGCGGGAATATACTTAAGAGATATGCTCCTAATCCTAATGTGACCATTATTACGGTAGAATCAAAAGAAAAAGAAAGAAAATCAAGAATCAATGTTGTATGCCTGGCAAAGAATGTATCGGCAGTTAAAAAAATTGAAGATGGAGCTCATGTGTGTATCACCGGCAAGGTGCAGACACGTACATATATGGACGGAGAAAAGAAGAAAAGAACTCAAAGTATTCTTTGCTACAATATTGCCGAAGCCTGATTTTTTGGGAGGGTGTCAAAAGCACCCTCTCTTTTTTGTTTCGTCAAGCATAATAATAGTAGTCCATTAATTAAATCAAAGGAGGTTTTAAAATGGAATGGATAAATAATGGATTCAAATCAGTCAAAGAACTGATTGAATCAAGAAAGCTTTCGGAGAGTTACAGTCAAATCGTTAATCTTCGTGAAGCTGCAGAGATGATCAGGACAACATCTCTGCCAATTGTAATCGTTGGAGATTACGATGTTGACGGAATAATGGCTTCGGTAATTCTTTCGATGACGCTTGAACGTATG
>JBGVAQ010000264.1:0-4595 GCA_045224775.1 Acutalibacteraceae bacterium
TATTAGCAGAAAAATCTGCCGCTTCCGCTATCCACCGCATCAGTTCTACATCGATTTCATCCACATTTCCCACCATCACATGGTGCGTCCAGCGATTTGGATAGGGCTCCGTCGCTACGTCGATTCTTGGAGAATCTATCCGATAACCCAGTCCGAACGTAATTGTCATCCAGATTTCTGGCCGATTCTTTGCCTTGCGGCAGGGATTAAAGGACACAAAAGCGAATCCTCGTTTGTTAGCAAAGGTAATCTGGGTTTTTGCGACCTTAATTTTTACTTCCGGAATCTGTGTCAGAATCTGATCTTCCAGTCGTTCGTAAAGGGGAAGAGCATCCATATGCTCCCCAAAGAAGAAAAGAATATCACTGTTCATGGTTATTCTACCGTTTCTTTCTTGGGACGGAAGAAATCTACCGCAAATGTCAGGAAGTCTGTCATCAGCGGGATGTAGGTTGCAAGAAAGACACCGAAAGCCCCGGCTGCGACAGTCTTTTTGTGCTTGACCGGAACCAATACTCCCAACAGGATACCAATGGAGCAAAGGCAGAATTTAAGACCCGTAAGCATTTTCCAATCTCTCGATTGAATGTAGTGGTCTGCACATCTAAACAGTTGTTTCATCGTAAAAACCTCCTGTGTTTCTGAGATTATGACAGATATGAGAAGCTACAATACTATCTACAACATATTACATTTCTTTGCCTGCCCACCGATTCTTTGCAAGGAAAATTGATAGGAAAGTAATCACCCCTGAAATCAGCAGGAACATAAGGGAGATACCATCTTTAGCCACTGCATATACATCAAAGTATTTTAGAGGTGTTAAATAAAACAGAGCCGGAATACACAAATATTCTGCCACAAAATAAATACAGTAAAATACTATTAAAGCGCCAAAGCCAAAAAGCATAGCCTGTTTGTAGGATTTGCAGAGACTGGATACCCAAAAACCAATCGAGTATAATATGATTTCCGTCAGAAAAAGCCCAACAGTTGTCAACAGAGCCGCATTCTTTTGATCCAGTCCACCCAGAGGAGCGATTGCAGTATAGTAATTACATACACCGCTGACAGCTGCAAGAATAAATAAATTACATACGTTGGCGGCAGCTTTTCCTATAACAATCTGATTTCTGCCTAAAGGTTTTGTGAATAGGTATTCTGCTGTTCCTTGCGTTTTTTCTTTTGCAATGCTTGAAATGCCCAGATAAATCGCATAGGAATAAGCGAGGATTGCCACCCAAAAATAAATACAGCCATACCAACCCAATGCAGTGTTAAGATCTTCACTAACACCAAACATCACCATCAAAATTCTTGGAAAGTCGTTTAGCATTTCTACCAGAATCGGTAAGCTGTCTTTTAAGGAAAGATACTCTATGTACGCAAAGACACAAAGAAGAATGATTATTCCAAGCCATATCAACAGTATTTTCCTTGTAAGTTTCAGTTCCTTTTTTATCAATGATATCATGTTGTTCCCCCCCTATACTGCTAATTTAATGTCTTTCTTCATCAGAATCTTACGAGACAGGAAGAAAAATACAGTGAGTAGAAGCACATACCACAGAAAATAATCCCATTCATAAAAAGAGTTCTCATGAATGTGAGCTGGATGAAAAAACGAAAATGGAGAGAGGTAACTTATTATTCTGCTTCCAATCGTTCTTGAAAAAGCTGTAATACAGTATCCCATAAACACAGCCAAAGATGCTGTCAGCAAAGGAGAACGATTGTTAGGATGCCAGCATCCTAACAATACTCCCATCCCTCCAAAAATCAAAGTAACAAGTGGGAAGGAGCCAGCCAACAGAATAAATTCTAACATAGAGAAGCCAGATTCATACACAATCATTGCTATAAAAGACGCAAGGATATATGCAGCACTCGTAATGCATGTGCCGACAAGTAGACAAAGCACCTTTCCTTTATAAATTTGAATACGCCCGCAGGGTTTTGTGAACAGGTATTCTGCTGTGTTTTCGGTACATTCTTTTGTAAACAGGGATAAGGCAAAGTGCATCCCGAAAATTCCGCCTGCCAAAGCAAAAAACGCATTAAGAAATCCATACATTCCCAGAGGTTCCAAGAGCAGTGCGAGAGAGATGCCGACAGTTTCAAAGAATCCACCCTCTGCAAAGTTTTTAGGCAGAAGCTCTGGCGTTTCAATCATGCTGTAATAGACAGGTATCATAGAGAAAATACAAACGGCAAGGGAAAGACCCCAAATCAGAATATATTTTCGACTACGTTTCCACTCATAATGAAATACAGTCATAGTGTCACCTCTCATTCGTAATAATGAAGAAAGATCTCTTCTAAAGACGGTTCTTCAATCAGAATATCAACCAAAGGTAGTTTATGTAGTTTTTCCATGATGGTCATAACATTGCCATTAAACATAAAAGAAATGGAATTTTGATTCTGTTCCAGGTTGGCAATTCCTGGGATGTCGAAGAACTGCGCAGGGACAGGCTCCTCGGTGGAAAGCGAAATCTTTTTATACCCGTTTTCACGCAATTCCTTCATGGACTGTATAGCAATGAGACGACCTTCTCTCAGAATACATACACGATCACATAGCTTCTGCACTTCGCTCAACACATGAGAGGAAAACAGAATGGTTGTTCCACGGCTGTTTTCTTCTCGAAGAATTTCATAGAATGTCTGTTGGACGAGTGGATCAAGGCCGCTGGTAGGCTCATCCAGAATCAGAAGTTTTGGAGAAGGTAGTAAAGCGGACACGATGCCAACTTTCTTTTTGTTGCCTAAAGACAAATCTCCGATTTTTCTGGACAAATCCAGATTCAGTCTCTCAGCCAGTTCTTCTATTCTGTCATGGCAGTTAACACCATACAGATCTGCAGTATATTGTAACTGCTCTTTCACTTTCAAATTATTATAATAGCAATTCTCGCTGGGAAGATATCCCACGTTCTTTGCGATTTCTGCAGCATGCTGCGTACAATCAAGGCCGAAAATCGTAGCATTGCCGCTTGTGGGTTTGAGCAAGCCCATCAAAGTGCGAATTGTTGTTGTTTTACCAGCACCATTAGGACCGATAAAACCAAAGATTTCGCCCGGCAGAACGGAATATGTGAGATTTTCAATACCTCTGTGCTTTCCATAACTTTTTGTCAGTCCATCTAACATTATCACCGCTTGTTTCATAATAAATATTCCTCCTTGTAGAAATGATATTTTAACATTTTCAGAATATTCTCCATTTCGCACACGATTCTATCAAAATCTGACACACCTTCAATCTCGTCTACAATACCGTATCCAATATGCATCAATGTGCGGAACAGTAGTGGCGCATCTTCGGGATGCTTGAATTTGACCAGATCGGCATCACGGAGCATCAGATCATGCAAGTGTTTTTCACCTTCTTGCATTAAGTCCTTAATGTGCTCCGAAATTTCAATGGATGGCTCTTTTGCAACACTTATAATAAAAGCGGCGATATAGGGATTCTTTTTCAAATTATCTATCTTCATGATTATGGCTTGCTGTACACGATCAAAGAAATCTGCGTTTGCATATAACGCCTGTTCCTGATAAGCTGCTTTCATTTGTGTGCTGCTGTGTTCAACCAGATATTCATAGAGGTTTTGCTTTGTACCAAAATATTGAAAAAGGGATGCCTTAGAGATGCCCGCCATTTTTGCAATGTCGTTAATCGATGCTTTTTCGTATCCATGCTGAGAGAAGCAAGATAGTGCTGCATTTCTAATTAAGGTTTGCTTTTCGTCAGAAAGTGCTAAAAATTTTTCCATAATAACCTCCAACAAATAACCGATTCGGTTATTTTGCTATACTATATCACGAATAACCGATTCGGTCAATACAAATGTGCGTTTTTGTTCATAAAAATCGCCCGTGAGATATCTCCCACGGGCGGCAAAATAATCAGCTTTCTAAAGGCTTATATTCAGTTACAGTTTTCAAATAGGTTTCAGGATTGCCGTTCAAAATCAAGTCTGCATATCCAATCGGGTCAGTGTAAATCAGATAGTCAAGCTCTGACCGCTGATACATATTGTCAGCAACTTCATTCTCCACGGCGATGGTATCAATGGCAATCATGCTGCCATCAAAGAATTTCAGCTCCACACAAGCGGTATCCATGTTAAACTCACAAGAAATCAATCTATCCATAAGAAACCTCCATTTTACGGGATGTTAGATTATCCCAAAATATTTGAATGCTTCTCGGATTGCTTTCTCTTTTTCTGGCGGACACAGGGGCTGTCTGGAATCTTCGGATTTTGGCAGATTGTAGTTCTTGCCAACCTCAATCCCACATTTCCGCTTAATCTGTGAGATATACAGGTTAGACACCTTTAATCCGCTATGTTCCAGTACATAGTCCTTGATCTGCGTGTAGGTTGCCCCATCCTGAAATTCGGACATATCCATATCTTCCAAAGAGAACTCAACCCGAATCTTTTTCGAGTCGACCTCGCCCTTGGAAAGCAAGACAACCGTCTCAAGGATTGACATCCAAAGCAAATAACGATAAGTTGCAAATTAAAAAAGGAGAAAAAAATGGAAAAACTTGAAGCCCATAAAATCGCGATGAAACGCTTTGA
>JBGVAQ010000265.1:0-1099 GCA_045224775.1 Acutalibacteraceae bacterium
TTTCTCCCTGTGCTTTCACCAGATCACGATATAAAATATTGCCTGCGGTCAAAGGTTTCTTTTCGTATCTTGAAAGAATTTGTTTTATAGCAACCCATAAAATTTGCACAAATGAGAAAAGAGTGATAAAATAATAGCATCAGGAGATGATGTTAAATGTTAAGCGAAGATAGCAAATGGAGAATAGTCAAGGCATATGAAAAAGGAGAAAAAGTAAAAGAGATAGCCAGATGTTTCGGGATAAATCCAAGCAGTGTGTATGATATTCTGAATCAATACAAAGAAACCGGAAATGTTGAAATACGAACATATAAACGAGGCAGAAAACAAAAGCTGACAGCAGAACAGCTTGAACAGATCAGAAAAGAAATAGAAGTCAATAATGATATAACAATGGAAGAAATCAAAGAAAAATACAACTTGCCTGTAGATGAAGAAACAGTCAGAAGAAAAGTACATGAAATGGGATACCGGCATAAGAAAAAAACAATTCATGCATTGGAGCGTGAACGCTCCCGATGTGGTTCAGAGAAGAAATGACTGGCCTGAAGAAATCGGAAAATATAATGAAAATAATCTGGTATATCTTGATGAAAGCGGTATCAATATAGATTTGACAAGATTATATGGATGGGGTAAAAACGGTGAAAGAGTAGTGGATAAAACACCGTTAAATACGCCCAAAAATACAACTATCCTTTCATCAATAAGATTAGGGGGCAGCTGTGCCTATACGACATATTCTGGTGGAACTACCAAAGAAAAATTTATGGATTATCTTGAACATATACTTTTTCCAACATTGAGAGAAAACGATATAGTTATCATGGACAATATGAAGACACACCGTGCAAAAGTCGTGAAAGACCTTGCTGAAAGAATGAATATTCATATTTTATATCTTCCGGCATATAGCCCTGATTTGAATCCTATTGAAAAAATGTGGTCAAAAATTAAAAGTATTTTGCGAAAATTGAAAACGAGGACAGTTGAGGAATTGAAAATTGCTGTGGATACTGCTTTCAAAGAAATATCAATTTCTGATTGTAGAAGTTGGTTTAATTCTTGCAAGACGGGCTAATTATATGGATTGCTATAA
>JBGVAQ010000266.1:0-3472 GCA_045224775.1 Acutalibacteraceae bacterium
ATCGGAACGTCCCTTACCTCCTCATGATTCATTTTGTTCATATACAGACTGCCCCATAACTGCCTCGGTGAGCGTTGCCCAGGAATATGCGCTCATATATTCTCCGCGGTAGGAATTTATAGCATCTATATCGCCGCTCATAAAGCGGTACATATCACAGCTTATCTTTTCGGGACAGATGCGCAGATATCCGCTCTTCAATTCAAAAATATCCTCTATGCAGTATTTACGGAGTGTTTCACGCAGACTGCGGATAATGACGTCAAGCTGCTTCTGCATAGAGTGGTCATACTGCCTGTCCTCATACAGCACCGCAAAGACCTTGGCTCTGCTGACGCTTTTGCCGTTCCTGTCGATAAGATAGGCCAGCAGCTCCTTTGCTCTTGCCCGGGAAAAGTGTACCGATACCCCGTCAACCATCAGGTCAAATTCCCCGAAGGTATGTGCTTCGATATGGGCGTGAGGCTCTGACTTTCTGTTATGCGACATCACATATTGGACTTCCGACAAAAGCCTTTCCCGTCCCACAGGCTTGATGATATAGCCCGAAGCGTGCAGTTCAAAGGCTTTCAGAGCATATTCCGGATAACCCGTCAGGAAAATTATGCTGATCTCAGGCCGCAGCTTTTTTACCTTTTCGGCAAGGGTAAGACCGTTCATCTCCGGCATATTGATGTCCATTATTGCAATATCCGCCGTATTATCCTTCAGCCATAGAAGCGCTTCTACGGGACGTTCAAAACCTAATGCTTCGGGCTTCATAGGCAGCTCACGGCATAAAGACACCGTGAGGTTCAGCACCAGTTCTTCATCGTCAATGCAAATTATCCTCAAGCCTTTCATCCTTTCTTCCTGGATTTTATTTCGGATTTCTCCGGTATCCGTATTGTTACGGTGGTTCCCTCATCAAGTCGGCTTTCAATGCTGACTGAACCGCCGCACATTATACGGACTCTCTCTTCAACATTTCTTATACCGATATGTGTTTTATCGGAGCTTAGCTGCTGGGTGGGTTCAAATCCCTTGCCGTTGTCGCTTATCACTATCTCATGTCCGCTGTCGGTCTTTTTCGTACGGACGGTCACAACACCTTCTTTTCTGATGCGGACGCCGTGCTTGATAGCATTTTCCACTAACGGCTGCACGGTAAGTGCCGGTACGCAGAAGGACTCATCCTTGACGTCATATTCCACCCGGACATTTTTGAAGCGTATCATTTCAATATCTGCGTATATTTTCGTATGCTCCAATTCCTTTTTAATGGGGATAAGTTCCGGCTGATTGATAGAGTCTAAATTCTGCTGTAAATAAAGGCCGAACTTTTCGGTAGTATCGAAGGCTTTTTCCGGGTCGATACGGCAGAGCGCCTGAATGGTGGAAAGGGTATTGTACAGAAAATGCGGCTGCATCTGTGTCATCATGATCTCTATCTGCTGCTCTGAAATAATCGCTTTCTCGTGCTCACGGACAAACTGCAGGTGCAGCCATACATAATAGAAAAGACTTCCGCTGACGATGGTGATCGTCAGATAGGTAATGCTTTGCTGACGGGCAAGGAAATAGTCAATACCGATCCCGACAAATATGAAAGTCACATTCAGCAAAGGAAAAATGCTTTCCTTTTTCGGGACACGTCGTATCTCGCAGATGGTGAGATAAAAGAAATAAACCAGCATGATAAGACTGATGACATGACAGGTAAATCCTAAAGGCCCGCGTTGGAAATGACCGTCTTCGATCCAGAAGGAGAGCCGCGAGAAGAATGCCGAAAAATACACTGCCGCATTGACTGCGACCAGACCATAAAGAACGATACCGTTCCTTTTTCTGTTCAAAAGGCGGATAAACAGCAGCAGGATGACCGGACGTACCGAATAACCCCAGACGGAAACGATTGTACGAAGCAGGTCCATTCCCATTTGGTCACTGAGATAATCAGCATAATTTTGAACCACCAGGCTGAACACCAATCCGGTGATCGCCAGCATGATCCTTCTGTCTCTTTTTTTGATGTACGGGTCAATGAGCACCGCAAGGAACAGACCCACGATCTGCAGCATGATCGGGGCAAGAACCATATATTCACTTTCCAAGATACCGCCTCATTTCAATTACTTCTCCCATAAACAATAATATCATAACATTCCACTTCCAACAAACTTCCAACAAATAAAAGATCAATCAATATGTTCTATGTTATAGACAAATCTCAACACGCATATTTAGATATAATTACAATATTTATTATTCACAGAAACAGTACAATTACCCGCAGATATGTACTTCCGTTGATATTTTCAAGTCAAATGGAAAAATCATCTATCCCTTACTTTCTGCAGGCAGTATATATTGTATTGTGACACGGATTATTCTTATTATAGTAAAGAAATTAATGAAGCATCTCATTATTTTAGACAAGCACTTTATCCAAATCCCACAAAATTATAATGACAAAGTTATTCAAACAGCCAAAAATAGGATGAGAGAAGCAAAACCGGCTTTGTTTGTTGGAAATCTGTTGGATACAGGGTGCTATAATACAATAATTGACAGCGAATATACAGCAAAGATATTTTTTCGCAAAACGAAAAGAATGATACTCTTGACGGGGGTGGATATTTGAAGAAAGAAAAACCGGATGACACAACCGCTGAAGCCGGACAGGATGCCGCAGAAAAGAAAAAAGGTAAGCTAAGCTTTGTGTCAGACTTTCTGTTTGTGTTTGTATTGACCTTGTTCCTGTTGATAACGCTTATCATGCTGGGGACAAAGCTCTTCGGCTATCAGATGCTGAGTGTAGACAGCGGCAGTATGGAACCGAATTTTCCTGAGGACAGCCTGATCTTTGTCAAAACGGTCGATCCTTCCGAGCTTCAGGCGGATGACGTTATCACCTTTACCGTTGACGAAAAAGGCACGCTTGTGACTCACCGTATCGTTGCTGTTCTGAAGGATGAGAGAAGCTTTATCACAAGGGGCGATGCCAATAACACCAATGACCCGAACACTGTCCCATTCGGCAACGTAGTCGGCAAGGCGGAGCTTTGTCTGCCCGGAATAGGAGCAGTATTTCGTACTGTGACCGCAGAAAGCAACCGTGTCTATGTTTATATCGTCATCGCGATACTTGTGGGTCTGACGGTCCTATGGGTCATTCTTGACCACATCAAAAAGAAAAAAATAAAAGCAATACAGAAGGAGGCGAAAATGCCGACTGAAAAATCCGGGTTAAAAAACGAAGAATAAATATTTAAACGAAAGGACGCTTTGAACATGAACAAAAAAGCGATCATCGCAGGCGCAGCCGCAGCAGCTTTGCTGACTACAGGCCTATTGGCACCCTCCTTTGCCTTTCTTTCGGGACAGAGCCGAAAGGTAGTCAACCGATTTGTAAGCGGACTGATAACCGTAGATCTGAAAGAGACCCTTGTCGATCCCGAAACAGGCAAAAAGATAGACGACGAGCCGAGAG
>JBGVAQ010000267.1:0-2112 GCA_045224775.1 Acutalibacteraceae bacterium
GGCAGCTTGAAATGATGTTCCATATCTACGGAATGTTTGCAATAGCTGTATTTGATGCAGAATCCAAAAAGACATACTGCATAAGAGATCAGGTTGGTCAGAAGCAGATGTTCTATACCGTCAAGGACGGAGAATTTTTATGCTCAGGCGATATAAATGAGCTTGCAGATGCTCTTGGCGGCAGTAAAAAGCTCAATAAACGTATGCTGCAGCAGTATCTGTTTTACGGATATCCGATAGGCAGTGATACATTCTATGAGGGAGTATATAAGCTCATGCCGGGACATTATGCAGAATGGGACGGCAAAGAGGTAACTCTCCATTGCTATTTCAAGCCTGTTTTCGAGTCTGACAGAACAAAGTCTGTTGATGAATATGTGGAGATGATAAAAAATACTGTTGATGAGATACTTGATGAGGAAAGAGGAGATACAGAGATACCCTATAAGGAATCATTCCTTTCAGGCGGAGTTGACTCATCATATCTTTTTGCTGCAAGTGATGCGGTGTGTGCTAATACGATAGGCTATAAGGAAAATGATTTTGACGAATCCGTACTTGCACGTAAAACGGCAGACATACTCGGTAAAAAATTTGCAGTTAAGATGATAGGCCCTGAGGAATATTTTGAGCGTATACCTGAGGTAATGGATAAAATGGGACAGCCGCTCGGTGATGCATCGGCTGTAGTATTTTCACTCGGCTGTAAGGCAGTCAGCGAACATGCAAAGGTCGTATATTCGGGCGAAGGTATAGACGAATTTTTCGGCGGATACAATTCTCATAAGAATCCTCTTAAAGAAGGCTGGGTATATCTTACCTGTTCACACATAATGTCAGAGGATGCAGTAAAAGCACTTATGATTGACTATGATGAAACAGTAAAAGCCGCTGATCCTGTAATGCCGTACTGGAACGAGGTTCAGGGACAGGACGAGCTTTCACAAAAGCTTACAATAGACATTTCATTGTGGCTTGAGGGAGATATCTATCTCAATACAGACCGCACAAGTACCGCCTGCGGCATAGAGCTGCATACACCTTTCAGTGATTTCAGACTGCTCGATCTTGCAAGAAAGATACCGGGCGAATACAAATTCATGAACGATCAGAATAAATATGTATTCAGAAAGGCAGCAAGCAGTAAACTTCCCGATGAAGTTGCATTCCGTAAAAAAGTAGGCTTTGCAGTTCCGATACGCAAATGGCTTGCAGACGAAAGATATAATTCGTCTGTTACTGATAAGCTTTTCGGTGAAACTTCCGGTAAGTTCTTCAACAGAGATGAGATGAATTCTCTCTGGACACGCTATGTTTCGGGAGAAGAATTCTTGTGGAGCCGCATTTACAATATTTACGCATTTCTCCTTTGGTATGATATGAAGTTCTGATAGTATTTATGGCAGTATAAAAAGTACTGCCATTTACTATAAATAAAGAGGAGGCTTCTTTTATGAAACAAACATCCGTAAAAAGAAATACTCTGCTTCATCCAAATCCGGTAATGAACAGGGTAACGACCGTTAATGAAACGGCGGAAAAGGATGCTGCTGCAAGCTATACCGGCATAACCATTAAGACAGGTTATTTTCTTTTGATGACTGTTGTGGGTATGGTTATATATATTTTTGCACAGACAAAATGGTTTCAGCATCAGGAACAGATAAGCGGTCTTAAATATCAGGGCTTTGCGTTTTCATTGTCTGGTCCGCAGGCAATAACGATTTTAGGAGCATCTATTGTAGCAATTATTTTCCAGCTTATCGCATCATTTGCGCCTAAGTCGATACCTGTTTCGGGTACATTGTATTCAATGGCACAGGGCGTGATAATTTCGGGTATCATCTTCACTGTACTCGGCGGCGAAAACCACATGGAGTATCTCGGACTTCTTGCACTTGTAATAACGATAGTGGTTGTGTTCACTATGGCAATTCTTTATACAAAGGGCATCATAAAGGTCAATAATAAGTTCAGAATGGTTCTTATGACGCTGCTTCTGTCAATGCTCGGCATATCACTTATAACACTTATATGTTCGTTTATTCCCGGAGTAAACACATTTGTATCAAGAATACTCGGAAATTTCTGGGTGTCAATAATACTTACACT
>JBGVAQ010000268.1:0-2978 GCA_045224775.1 Acutalibacteraceae bacterium
AAACAAGAAGGATATTCCAACAGATAAAGAGTATGTAGAGCTGAACGACATCTTTTTCAATATGAACACTTCATCCTTGCTGGATGACAGGGCAAAGGATATTATAAAGCTTATTGATGCTTCGGAACTGATCAGCAGGTACAAGATACTATCACGCTTTAACGGGGATGTTCTGAATACCGATAAACTGTCAACGAGCTGTAAAACAATTCTGAATGTAATGTATTATCCGGATAAGGTTTTCTGTCTGAAAGGGTGCGGTGAAGAGGCAGTGGAAATGTTATTTGCTTTTGAAAAAGGTGCAGTTTACAGCGACTATGCTATGATACCGTTTGACTTTGACAAGGTTGAAGTATGTTCGGACGGGAAAATGGAAGTAATAGACGATTATGAAGAACTCAAAGCTTGGTGGAAACAATCAAAACTCTAAAATAATATTTGGGACTTCAAGTCTCAGATAAACATCGCTCAGAATGCCTTGTAATCGTCTTATTGTTCAAAAAGGGTACATACTCGTAACAGAGAAAGAACGCTTACAGGACTGATGCAGGCTTATAGGATAGCACTTAAATGATTAGAGGTATACCACAATAAAAGCCGTCGGCAAGACATGATCTGTTCTGCCGGCGGTTTCTTATAAACAAACGATACAAAATGCTTTTTTATCTGTTTTCTGCCTTTCTGATTATCTTTTTGTACTTGCTGACAGGCAAAGCAAGCTCCGATTCGGATCTGGTGTTTATCGCAGCAACGGTTACTTCTGTTTCTCCCATATCCGTGACTACAATAACCTTATCACCGACGGAAACACCTTCTGTTTCAAGAATATAATCGTAAAGATGTCCGCCGGGAGAAAAATAAACCGAGGCAATGCAATATGTTTTTCCCGATTTTTTCTCAGGTGAGGTAAAATAATATTCTCCTCTGATCTCTGCTACTTTTTCATCACCAAGATAGTATTCACATCCCTCTATATTATCAAATTCAACGGTATCATCAGTAATATCCATTTCTGATATTTCAGGATTTTTAACATGGATATTCAGCTTTTCTACCATACCACAGAATCCGTTATCCGGTTCAGTAATAAACATTTTGGGCGGATATTTATCATCTGTAAAGGGGGTTATACGGAAGGTCAGACTTAGTTCACCGTTTTTGAGGTGCCTGATCTTCATTTGTATTTTACGGTATTTTTTCAGATAGTTCCTGAGCAGATATGAAATGTATATCCGGCAGGTTCTTTTTGGCTTTGTGATGTTTTCGTCGGAAAGCAGTCTGTCAAGTGATGTGCGGATACTGTCTGCAACGGAGAGATCACCGTAATGATCGTATTTCAGACGCTGCCTGATAGCAAAATCTGCCTGCATATAAAATCTGAGTGCATTGCTTTTGGATGTATATTCAACATAACCCTTTTCTATATAACCTCCGAGACGGAGAGCAATATCGGCAAACTTGCATTCAAAATTCCCATCGAGCATATATTCAAGATTTTGTTCATACAGTTCCTCGATAATTCCTACAGCTATGTTTTTATTCTGAACAACACCGTATCCTTTTGCAAACATATCAGCCAGTTTGTAGCGTGATTCATAAATGCCGCCTGCCGCGCCAACAGAAAAATAACGAAAGGCTTCATCATACTGAGGCTGACCATCCCAACAGCGACCATAATAATAAATATATCCAAGTGTATTGGCGAGATAAGGCTTTCCGGTCATTTCGTAAAGCTTTTTTATACAGGACAATGATGTGTGCCAGTCGCATTCAAAGGCAGGATCTCCGCCGTAACAGCCATAGCCTTTGTATTTCAGTGCTTTCTGGTTGCCTTTATCACATAGCTCATTTACAAACTGACGATATAAAGACAAAACGTTTTTATCAGCATATTTCAGATTATTTTCATGATGATGATATTTTATGAAATCCTCTTTTTCTTCATCTGTATAACGTCTCTGTGTGACAGGCTTATTTTCATCCTCAAAATAATCCTCTATCTCTTTGATAATGCTGTTTACCTTTTCGATAAATGGCGGTTGCTCCGGTTCAAGCATAAATTCTATATTTTCGCAGATAGTGTACAGCTTATCGCTGCGATCAGGAAGAGCCGGAAGAGTTTCAATATTATCAGGCGTTTCTTCGTCAAAGAGAATTATTTGATCATCATGAAGAAACTGTGAAGTCGGAGCATACCATTCGCTGAAGATTGTTTCATTATCCATATCGGATGAAGCTATTTTTTTCAATGCGGCAAGCATATCATCAAGGGTAAAACAATAAGTATCGTCTGATTCATAATGAAACAATGAGTGTTCCTCGTCTTTGATATCACTCCATCCGATCTCAAAACGACAAAGCTTTTTTAATTGTTCATCACTGATATAAAGCGGCGGTACATATGTTAGTCCTGAAAGAGGAAGTTCCCGTATTTTTGAGGTAATATATTCATAAACCTCGGCAGTTTTGCCGTTTATTTCTCTTATTATGCCCTGACATTTTTTCCCTTTGATCTGATAGCTAACATCATCCCATTGTTTTAACTTACGCATAACATTACCTCCCGGAAGTGAAAAAATCTATTATTTATATTATAAATCCATGTTGAAATAAATGCAATAAAATCAATCTTTAGTCAGTACAAAAAAATTGTACTATGTATATAAATACCCTTGAATTATACATGAATGATTGCTATGATATTTAATAAAGACAGTCCCGCTTTATGCGGCGTTTTGTATATAAGCATCAGAAACCCGGTGATTATAAAATGGACTATGTTTACAGATACGATTCTCCCGTCGGCAAAATGACAATTGCAAGCGACGGAACAGCACTAACAGGATTATGGTTTGACGGGCAGAAATACTTTGCCGGTACACTTTCAGAGCCTTATGAAGAAAAAATCCTGCCTGTTTTTGAAGATACGATAAGTTGGCTTGATACCTATTTCGACGGCGAAATACCTGATTTTACGC
>JBGVAQ010000269.1:0-6144 GCA_045224775.1 Acutalibacteraceae bacterium
AAAGTATTACCGAAAATATTTTTACAGACTTACTGTGATATTTCACAGTCAACACCCCTTTGCTTGAATTTATCATAAATAAAATGATAAAGTATAACGGGAAATTTTTCAATACCTATTGAAATAAAATATTTCATATGCTACAGTATTCCTGAACAAACAAAAAAGGAGATGTTCAAATGAAAAAAGCTGAATTTACCCACGAGCTTGAAACACGTCTTAACGGAATGAAACAGGACGAGATAGAAAGCAGTGTAAAGTCATGCACACAAACAATAGATATGATGATGTTTACCGGAATGAACGAAGATGAAGCGGTTGCTGTACTTGGAGATATCAATATACTTGCATCTAAAATAAGAACTGACAAGGGCTATACGGATACACAGCATTATCAAATGGAAAACGGCTCGTCATCTGACGCAAACAACAACTACAATGACAATTATAACGACAACTATAACGACAGTTATAGTCAGAAATCCGATTTTGAACAGCAGCAGTACTACAAAAAACAGGCTTACTATCAGCAGCAGGCAATAAACCGTGTGGAAAATCAGAAAACAGGCGTTATAATCTTTCTTATAGTAATGATATTTCTTATGCCGTTATGGTTTCCATTCGCACTGGTGCTGTTTTTACTTTTACTGCTTATGTATTTACTTCCTGTGATCGTATTCTTCGGAGGTGCTTTTACAGGTATAGTCGGTATTATTAATGTTATAACAGGCAGTGCCGGATACGGACTTTTCATTTCAGGTATAGGTCTTATGACAGCAGGCTTTTCGATACTTGTTTTTATAATTGCAGTAAAACTCACAGCTCTTTTATGGAAACTATTGTGTTCAATATTTGACAAGCTTACAAAAGACAAAACCGAAAGGAGAAACACAGTATGAAAAAATGGACAAAGATAACGCTTATAGTTTCATTGTGTTTTATCGGTGCAGGTGCGGCAGTAAGCTTTGCAGGCTATGCTATGAATGGGTATAATATGGATCTGCCCGAAAAACTCAGGTTCAGAAAAACCAGCACTGACATAAAAGAAAGCTTTACAAAAGTAAACATATACTCGGTGAATGAATCGGTGGAATTACTGCCGTCAGAAAGCGATCAGTGTTACATAGAATGTTATGACAGCGAAAAAATGACTCACGATATCTCCGTTAAAGATGATATTCTCGACATTTCAGCAAATGACAACAGGAATTGGTATGAAACCATATTTTCAAGCTTTGAAGCTCATAAAATAACCGTATTCATCCCCGTAAAGGAATATGAAAGCATACATATTGAAACAGTAAACGGCAATATCACTTCCGATGACAAGCTTACACTTGAAAACATTACATTAAAAACTACTAACGGAAATATAAGACCTGATTCAAAGCTGAACGGAGAAGTACATGCTAAATCCGTAAACGGAAATATAGATGTAAACAATATAGAAAATGCCGGATATGTAAATCTTAAAACAACTAACGGAAATATAAATGTTTCCGGCAAAAATGCCGATGAGCTTGATGCCGAAACAGTCAACGGAAATATCAGTGCAGAGCTTACGGTAAAAGGTATGGCACAAATAACAACCGTAAACGGCGGAATTGATACCAATGGTCTCAGCGCCGGAAAAATATACAAATATGCAAAAAACGGGCGTAACGACTGATTGTGATTTTGAGTTTTTGAGTATTTTACAGGCAAAAAACCTGTTGACAATGGGAATTTTTTGTGGTATCATTGTAAGGACGCATGTTATAGGCTTTAAGTGGGCTTTGCTCCGCCTTATACAGCGAATTTATTAAACAGGTAGGTGCCAGATAATGTACGCAGTAATCGAAACAGGCGGTAAGCAGTACAAGGTCGCAAACGGCGATGTTGTATTTGTTGAAAAGCTTGATGCCGAGAATGATGCAGCTGTTGACTTCAAGGTTGTTGCAGTAAGCACTGATGACGGCTTCAAGGTAGGTTCTCCCTATGTTGAGGGTGCAAAGGTAACAGGTAAGGTTCTTAAAACCGGTAAGGGTAAGAAAGTAACCGTGTTTACCTACAAGCCTAAGAAGGGCGAGAAACGTAAGATGGGACACAGACAGTTCTATACAAAAGTCCAGATCGAATCTATCGAAGCATAATGATAAAAGCGGAATTCCTTCTTTCTCACGAAAAAGATATCCTCGGTTTCCACATCAAAGGCCATTCCGGTTTTGACAGTTCGGGCAGGGATATAATATGCGCTTTCGTTTCTTCGGCTGCATATATGACAGCAAATACCGTTACGGAAATTATCGGTGTTGATGCTGTTGCCGAGGAAAATGACGGCGAAATGCTTGTTCGTGTCGATAAAAAGGACGCAGCAAAATGCAGGGATGTTTTTCAAGGACTAAAGCTCCATCTTATCAATACGGAGGAGCAGTACCCGAATTATTTAAAGGTAATATTTACGGAGGTGTAATTGTAATGCTTAGAATCAATGTTCAGTTGTTCGCTCATAAAAAGGGCGGCGGTTCAACAAAGAACGGCCGTGACTCAGAATCAAAGCGTCTTGGCGCAAAGCGTGCTGACGGTCAGTTTGTACTTGCAGGAAATATTCTTGTAAAACAGCGTGGTACACACATTCATCCCGGCAACAATGTAGGCCGTGGCTCTGATGATACACTCTTTGCTAAGGTTAGCGGCACAGTAAAATTTGAACGTGTCGGTCGTGACCGCAAGCAGGTATCTGTTTACGCTGCAGAGCAGTAATAACTACAAAACAAAACGGAGCTTCGGCATTTGTCGGAGCTCTTTTTATTTATCTTTAACACCGTACTCCTTGAATATAACACAAAAAAGTGTTATAATCAGGAAAAGAACGGAGGGTGATACCTGTGGATAAAGAAAAACGTATCGTAATGCTCAAGCTCGATGTCATATTCAAACGGGTTTTCGGAAATGCAAAAAATGAAAAGATAATAGCAGCCTTTATTTCGGATCTGCTTGAAATACCTCGTAATGACATCAAAGCAATTTATATCAACAATGTTGAGCTTGCACCCGAATATATGGATCAGAAATTCAGCAGACTTGATATAAAAATGGATGTCAACGGAAAAATAGTCAATATTGAAATGCAGGTAAATCGTGAACCCGCATTCAAGGAACGTACTCTTTTCTACTGGGCAAAGCTTTACAGCGAAGAATTAAAAACCGGAGAAGAATACGGCGAACTGAAACAAACTATATGTATCAATATAATAAACTTCGACCTTTTTGATTGTGAGGATTATCATTCAAATTTCAGAATACTCGAAAATGAGCGTAAAGAACTGCTTACGGATAAATTTGCAATACATTTCTTTGAACTGAAAAAGCTTAGCAAATTTAAAAAGTGCAGACGCATGGAAGATTGGCTTGATCTCATAAATGCAGAAACGGAGGGTGATCTTATGGAAATTCAGAATAAATCCATAATTCCGGAGGTTCAGGACACTATAGTAATGCTTCGTGAGCTGAGTGCAGATGAAAAAGTACGTCAGGAAGCATATTACCGTGAAAAACGTCTGCATGATGAAGCCACAGCATTAGGTAATGCAAGACGTGAAGGCAGAGCAGAAGGCAGAGCAGAAGGCAAAGCAGAAGGCAAGATAGAAGGCAGAACAAGTGCTTTTTCAGAAATAGCCGAGAAAATGAAAAAAATCGGCTATACACAAGAACAGATAAAAGCTTTACTTGGTGATAATAATAACTGATATATAATACTTCAAGGAATGAAATAACAAGGAGGGAAAAATATGTTTGTAGATATAGCTAAGATATATATAAAAGCCGGTGACGGCGGTGACGGTGCTGTTGCTTTCCACAGAGAAAAATATGTTGCATCGGGAGGTCCTGACGGCGGTGATGGAGGTCGTGGAGGCAATATAGTATTTGTTGCGGATACAAACCTTTCTACGCTTGCAGATTTCAGATATAAAAGAAAATATGTCGCACCAAAGGGTGAAAACGGCAGAGGCGGACGCTGTAACGGCAAAAAAGCCGATGACCTTATAATACGTGTACCGAAAGGCACTGTCGTAAAGGAAGCCGAAACAGGAAGGATACTTGCAGATATATCCGACAATGAACCTGTTGTTGTCGCAAAGGGCGGCAAGGGTGGCTGGGGAAATATACATTTTGCCACACCAACAAGACAGACTCCCCGTTTTGCAAAACCGGGTATGCCGGGTGAGGCATACGAAGTTCAGCTTGAATTAAAGCTGCTTGCGGATGTCGGTATAGTAGGTTTCCCGAATGTCGGAAAATCAACATTCATATCTGTCGTAAGCGAGGCTAAACCCATAATAGCAAACTACCATTTCACAACTATAACTCCAGTTTTAGGCGTTGTACGAATGGGTGACGGAACATCTTTCGTGATGGCGGATATCCCCGGTCTTATCGAGGGTGCACATGACGGTTTAGGTCTTGGGCATCAGTTTTTAAGACATGTTGAACGCTGCCGTCTTCTTGTCCATGTAGTTGATGTTTCCGGAAGTGAAGGACGTGATCCGAAACAGGACTTTGAAACTATAAATAATGAACTCAAAAGCTTTGATCCCGAAATAGCAAAGCGTCCTATGATAGTTGCAGGAAACAAATGTGACCTTACAGATGATGAAACCGTCGAGGATTTCAAAAATTATATTGAATCCAAAGGCTATAAATTCTTTCCGATAATGGCGGCTATATCCTATCAGGTAGAACCGCTTTTGAAGGAAATACAGGAACAGCTTTCAAAGCTGCCGCCTATCGTGCGTTATGAAGCCGAAGCCGCTCCCGTTATACCCGAAGAAGAAATCGGAAAGCAGAAAGTAACTGTAACTCATCACGATGGTGTATATTTTGTCGAAGGCGAATGGCTGCTCAGACTGCTCAGAACTATAAACTTTGACGATTCCGAGTCACTGCAGTATTTCCAGCGTGTACTTATCAGCTCAGGCGTTATTGATGCACTAAAGGAAGCCGGCATAAACGAGGGTGATACAGTAAGTATGTATGACCTTGAATTTGATTTTGTCGAATAACGGAGGAATGGATTTGTCAAGACTAACAATATATGACTGCGAGCCAAAACAGCTGAGTCCGCTTACTCTTGCATTTATCGGTGACGGGGTTTTTGATCTGTTTGTCCGTGAGGAAATAGTCTGCGCCGCAAACCGTCCTGTCAAGGAGCTTAACAAGCTTAAAGTCGAACGTGTACGCTGTGAAGCTCAGGCAAGACTTTTTGAAAAGCTTGAACCTCACCTTACCGAAGAAGAACTTGATATATTCCGCCGTGGACGTAACGCACATACCTCTCACACACCCAAAAATGCATCATCTTATGATTATCACACGGCTACAGGACTTGAAGCTCTTTTCGGATTCCTCTATCTTTCCGACAGAACGGAAAGAATACGTGACCTTATAAAATTATCAGAAAACTGAACATCCCCCTTCGGAACAAATCAGATTCCGAAGGGGGATGTGTTTTATCTTTCCCTCATAATTATCTTTTCGGCAGCCTTTATGCCGTCGACGGCAGCCGACATTATACCGCCTGCATAGCCTGCTCCCTCTCCGCAGGGATAAAGTCCTTTCAGTGAAACAGACTGCATATTTTCATCTCTTGATATGCGCACAGGTGATGAACTTCTGCTTTCAACGGCTGTAAGAACAGCATCTCCGTAAGCAAAACCGTCAAGACGCTTATCCATCATAAGCAGTCCTTCACGCATTGAGTCAGTCATAAAATCAGGCAAGCATTCATCAAGTGATGTAAGACTATACCCCGGACGATAACTCGGAATGACCGAGCCTAAAGATACAGACTTCTGCTTTGAAAGAAAATCGCATACTCTTTGTACGGGCGCATGATAGTTTTCTCCGCCAAGAATAAAAGCTTTTTCTTCAAGCTTTCTCTGCAAAGCAACTCCCGCAAGAACATCTGTGCTGCCGAAATCATCTGTGGATATACCTACAAGCAAAGCCGAATTTGCATTTGTCCTGTCACGGGCAAATTCGCTCATACCGTTTGTAACAAGCCTGCCTTTCTCACTTGCCGCTGCAACAACAGTTCCTCCCGGACACATACAGAATGTATATACTCCCCTGCCGCCAGATGTATGTACAGCAAGCTTGTAGTCT
>JBGVAQ010000270.1:0-8922 GCA_045224775.1 Acutalibacteraceae bacterium
AGGTCGGTGACAAGATGACTGTCACAGTTTCACGTGACGGAAAGGAAGAGGACATCGAGGTAACTCTCACCGAGGAAGTAAGCGAGCAGGAAGAAAAGAATAATTACAGCAACAACTTCAATCCCGGCGGAAATAATAACAGAAATTACAATGGCGGAAGTAATGGAAGCGATTATGACGATTTTGAGGATTTCTACCGCTACTTTATGAACTGACAGTCAGGCTGTTGTATCAATATAACTTAATTTGATTGCAAGTACATTTTCATAAATTTCTCCTATAAAAAAATCGGGCTGTATCTTCGTGATACAGTCCGGTTTTGCTTTGTGTGAATATTATAATTTTGTGATATGCGAACATGCGATAGCCAGTGAGCCGGGACCTATATGACAGCCGATACTGAGCGAAAGCGGTTCTCCTCTGAGCCTGAAGCCGGGGAATGATGCTTCGATCTCTTTTCTCCAGCGTTCTACCTCGCCATTCGGCATATCGGAATATGAATACATCAGTGACATTTCGCCCTTCTCGACATATTCCTTGAAACGTCCTTCAAAGTCCTTGTGCATGGCATCAAGCATTATCTGCTTTGCAGCCTTCATGCCTCTGCATTTTGAGAATGCGTCAAGCTTTTCACCCTGTATCTGCAAAACAGGTTTAAGGTTCATTACGCTTGCGATAAGTGCAGCGGCTGTTGTTATTCTGCCGCCCTTTTTGAGATATTTCAGATCGTTTACGGTTATGTATATGCTTGATTCAAGCTTTTCCTTTTCGAGTACAGACTTTATCTTCTTACCCGAAATTCCCTGCTTTGCCATTTCAAGAGCATCAACAACTGAATGATACTGTGTTACCGATATTCTCTGATTGTTTACAACATGTACTCTGCCGCCGAAATCCTTTGCAATGAAAGAGGCTGTTGTGCATGAGCTGCTGAGTCCCGATGACATAGGAATATAAACAAGCTCGTCATAGTCCTTGAGTATCTTTCTCCAGAAATCCGTAAGCTCGGCAGGAGAAGGCTGCGTTGTGGAAACGGTGGTCTTTGATTCGGAGATAAGCTTATAAAAATCCTTCTGGGAAAGGTCTATTTCCTCATAATAATTCTTGTCATTTACCTGAAAGGACATTGGAAGTACGAATACACCCAGTTTTTTAGCCCTTGATTGCGTAATACCGCTGTTACTGTCGGTTGCAATAGCAGTTCTTGACATTTTGTCATCCTCCCGAATAATCATATTTAATTTCATGTTGTTGTTTTTGCCATTAACAGTATATAATATTTGTCTGAAAATATCAACGTATTTTTTATTTTCGGATATTTGATAATATTTTGTCGGTACGGGGCAGATTTTTTCGTTTATTTTAGTATTATGATATATTTTCACCAATACTTTCTTGAACGAAAATTACAATTATACTATTGGAATTTTTGTAAAAATATGCTATAATAGTGGAAAGCTTAATTGGAGGTGCTTTTTTATGGTAATAACTATTGCAAGACAATACGGAAGCGGAGGCAGAGCTATAGGAAGGGCACTTGCGGAAACACTGAAAATACCGTTTTATGATAAGGAGCTTATAAATATAGCTGCAAGGGAAAGCGGTGTAAGTCCCGAAATATTTGAGAAGTACGATGAAAAAGCGTCAAACAGCCTTCTGTATGCACTTTCAATGGGTGCAGCCGCAACTATTGACAGTGAGTATGGTATGTCTCCTATGGTTTCCATGAATGACAGGATCTATATGATACAGCACAATGTTATAAAAAAGCTGGCTGAAGATACCTGCGTTATAGTAGGAAGATGTGCCGATCATGTTCTTGCAGACAGAAAGGACTGCATTAAGCTTTTTATTTATGCGGATATTGAAAAACGTATAAAGTATGCCGTTGATGTTCATAAAGTCCCGAAGGAAAAGGCACGATCTGTAATAAACAAGGTAGATAAGACGAGAGCAAATTACTATAATTATTATTCCGATTCAAAATGGGGCGATCCGAATAACTATAATCTTTGTATAAACAGCGGAGAGCTTGGAGTATCAAAATGCGTTGATCTTATAGTTTACTATCTTCGTATGCGTGGGGTTGTATGATATGGACAAGCCTTTTAAAAAACTGATATGTTTTTTGCTGTTGGTGTGTACGTTTTCACTTTGCGGCTGCGGAGAAAAAACTGAGGTATCTGATACTGTACGCCCCGAAAAGACAGGATATATTGCCGCAGAATCCGATTCTTCCCGTGAGGAAAAGATAAAGGATATCATTCAGAACTATCTGACCGCTCTTGAACATCACAGTCAATCGGAGCTTATGGCGTGTTCTGCCGATGATCTCACGCTTGCAAATGACCAGACGGCTTTTGATGATCTGACAGATGAGCTTGAAAGTGCAAAGCTTGACAAGATATATCTTGACGGTGTGCGTGTAAAGGGTGATAAGATACAGGCAGCAGCCGAATATACACTTGTATATACAGGCTCGCATATGGCAGAGGACGGAAGTCTATCTCCGCCGGGAGAATACAGACGAAGGGAACTTTTTACCTTTGTCGTTTCGGGTGATGATTATAAGATAAGCAATATCGAACCGACAGCGGCAGACTGACATTACAGGAGTGACATTATGAAAAAATACACATTTTTGGGACGATCTGACGGAGTAAGATTCTGTATTGAGGGACTTGATGTTTTTGCATACAAGTGGCAGTCTCTCGGAGAATGTGATATAGTTCTTGATCCTGTCGATAAAAAGCCTTACAGTTTTTCATTTTACAGAATAAAAACTGAAACAAAAGAGCTTGTTTTTCTTGCAGGAAAGTTCCGTGATGACCGCTGGGGCTTTTATAAGGAAATCAATGATGATGACATATTATTTTGATATTGTATGGAGGTATAATGAAGATGAACGATAAACTTAGAGTAGAAAATCTGCTTGATCTTACAAAAACAATAGCTGCCGGTATTTTTGACGGTCTGACATATCCCTGGGAGGCTTTGCCGAAAATATCGGAATTTATTTTAAAGCTTGGCAGCACACTTTCTGAGGAAGAGTATGATAAAATAGCAGATGATATATGGGTGTCAAAAAAAGCAACTGTTGCACCTACGGCATATCTTCATGGACCTCTTATAATCTGCGAGGGTGCAGAGGTACGCCATTGTGCATTCATAAGGGGAAGTGCCATAGTCGGACGTGGTTCTGTAGTCGGCAACTCAACGGAGCTTAAAAACTGCATTATTTTCGATAATGCTCAGGTGCCGCATTACAATTATATAGGTGACTCTATACTCGGATATAAAGCACATCTTGGTGCGGGTGCTATAACATCAAATCTGAAATCAGACCGCAGTATCGTTACAATACCTGTTGAGGAAGGCAGACTTTGTACGGATCTTAAAAAGTTCGGTGCAATAGTCGGAGATAATGTAGAGGTAGGCTGTAATTCCGTACTCAATCCCGGAACAGTTCTCGGAAGGAACACGACTGTTTATCCGCTTTCAATGGTGAGAGGAACAGTAGCTTCAAACAGCATCTACAAAAAGCAGGGTGAAGTAGCAGACAAAATGTAATACCGGAGGTGCATACTTTGGAATATGAATATATAGATCTGTATGATAAAAACAGAATACCGACAGGAATGGCGGTACAAAGAGGTTCAAAGCTGCCTGATGAAACATATCGCATTGTTGTGCATGTATGTATATTCAACAGCAAAGGTGAAATGCTGATACAGCAGCGTCAGAGTACAAAAAAGGTGTTTCCTGATATGTGGGATTTATCAGCAGGCGGTCAGGTAGAGAGCGGAGAAACAAGTGATATGGCGGCTCAGCGTGAGGTTTACGAGGAACTCGGACTCTATATCCATTTTTCCGGCAAAAGACCTGTTGCTGTAATGAATTTTGACGAGGGTTTTGATGATATATATGTCATAGTTCGTGATACGGAGCTTTCGGAGCTTACTATACAAGATGAAGAAGTAAAGGCTGTCGGCTGGGCAGATAAGGAAAAGATACTTTCAATGATAAATGACGGAAAGTTTGTACCTTACTATCCCGAATATATAGCATGGCTGTTTGCATCTGTTTCTCAGGATGGAACGTTCTGGAATGAAGGCAAAGGAAAATAAAAATTAAAATGACGGAGATATATCTGTTTTTGGGTATATCTCCGTTTGATTTATTGACGCAAAATAAAACTATTGAAATTTTCGGGATTTTATATTATTATATAATATGTATATCCGGATGAGCTTTTACCGGAAGAAAATTTAAAAGAGTGGGGATATTGATTGAAGGCTGTAAAGAAATTTTTCAAGAATAAATATTTTTCTATGGCGATTTTCGGTTTGCTGCTTGTAATATCTATTTTTGCCTTGCATCTTACAATAAAGCATGATGTACAAAATGCGGCTATACCTGATGATATGACAAGAGTTACAGGCAAGGTGACAGAGGTATATGGTCATAGCATGATAAATGCTGACGGTACTGAATCAGTTCAGTATGATATTGTTGTATATGTAAAGCTTGATGACGGAAAAGTATATGAAGGTGTTCCGATAAATGATGCGCCAAAATGCAACGAAGGCGATAAAATAACGCTTAAATACGCCAAAGGCAACGAAGGAATATTTTTCCTTGCAAATGATCCCAAACCGAATTACAGGATAGTAAACTATATACTTTGGGCTTCACTTGTTATACTCTCTATCGCAGGACTTATTATGTCATCAAAGATAATTGATATTCTCGACAACAGAAGAAAGCTTGCATTAAAGATAGAGGAAGAAAAAAAATATGCTCCCCGTACCGCTGACGGCATAGAGTATAACTCAACAGGTGCATATGAAGGCTATGACGGAAGTGAGAAAGGAAATGTTGACCTTAATCCGTTTGCGGATAATAACATAGACTATAATGCTATATATGAATACGATAAAAAGCTTGACGACGCTTCATACAGTGCCACAGGCACATATCAGGATTATAACAGCGGATATGTTCCGCCGAATCCGCCTCCCAATTCAAACAATCCTATGGATAAGCAGTATGATCCGTTTGCAACATATTCGGGTTATGACGAAAGTGAAAGTGACGATCCGTATCAAAGCTGAATGAGAGCATGAGGTGAGATATATATGGTAAAGTTTAATAAGGCAGTTCCGGTTATACTTTCGGCTTTGATATGCCTTGCAGGCTGTTCCGCTGCTGTAAAAAATGATACTTCAAAAAACAGTGTTGTTTTACAGAGCAGTACTGTACAGGAAAGCAGCAGGGGTTCGGCTGTTGATATATCCGAAAGCTCATCTTCTGCGGAAAAAAGCTCACCTGTGTCAGAAAATGTTTCCGGATTGTCACAAGAAAGTTCATCGGAAGTACACGAAAAATCAGAGGTTTCTTCAAAACTTGTTAAAAAGCTTGCAAAGGATTCGCTTTATCAGGCAGAATTTAAATATTTTGTCAATAAGCTTAATAATACCGAGCTTGAGGCATTTGTGGAATTATATAATGCTGTTAAGGAAAATAAGAAAAAGGTCTTTTTCAAAAACAATATACCTTCTGAAATGCTTGATAAGCTTATGCAGCTTCTTAACTATGACTGTCCTGAGCTTATAAATGTAACGGGTGATTACAGCCCTATATATATTGGTAATGATGACAGATATGTTTCGGGCGTAGGACTGTATTATAATATGGATAATCAGGAGTATGAGAAATGCCGGAATGAGCTTTCTGACTTCATTGATGATATGAAAAGCAGTCTTGAAGGCAAGAGTGATTATGAAAAAGAAAAATATGTCTATGATTATATTTTTGACAACTGTATGTATGATGAATATACAGACAATTCAGGCTCGGTGTACGGTGCACTTATCGAACACAAGGCAAGGTGCGAGGGCATAAGCAAATCATTCATGCTTTGTATGCGTGAGCTTGATATAGACTGTATAACTGTTGTCGGTGTTCCGTTGTGGGAAAACAACGGTGCATATTCAAATCATTCATGGAATATAGTTAATATAAACGGTAATTGGTATCATGTGGATATAACTGCTGATAATTTAAGCGATGAATTCAATCCCGATACATCACCGCTTTACGGCTTTATGAACTCCGATGATGAATTTACTTATCAGTCAAGGGAGCTTATTTCTGATTTTTCAAAAATGGGTGTTCCGAAATGTGTTTCGGACGAGCTTGACTATCATATACTTAATAACTCACTTGTTAAAAGCGGAAGTGATATAAAAAACAGAGTGGATGAGATACTGAAATATCATTTTAAAGACGGCGAAAAGATGAATATACCGATACAGTTTGAATCTCTTGAGGATTATAATGCAGCAATCGGTTCATTGGATGACTGGGCGGAAGAATTTATCCGTCAGAATACAGACGGTGACTATGAACATACAATTTTCTTCAATCGGACATCACATGCAGTAATTGTTGAGCTGATACCCGAATAAAATGCCGGTTCAAAAAATATAAATAGCAAAAACGAGCGGAGGAAGATATATGAAACGTCTTTCCATTGACCGTATCGGAATGAGAGGAAGTCTTGCACTCCTTATACTGGGGACTTTACTTTTTGCATACGGTCTGTTTATTCATTTACAAAGTCTTAAGCTGCCGGATGATGCGATAGAATGCAGGGCAACGATAACGGGCTTTAAATCACCTGATTCAAATAATGACTCGCCAATGACGCTTGTAAAATATACTGTAGATGGCAAGGAGTACACGGATATACTGCTTGGACAGTATGAAGGTTCATGGAATATAGGCGACAATATTGATATCTATTGTAATGCGGGAGATCATCTCCATATCTGGACAAAAACTATGCAGTACAGAGGTATATTCTATATGTCATTTTCAATATCAATACTTATGATAGCTATTTACAAGCTTATACAGTTCAGAAAAATAAAGGGTGTAAACGATAATGAAAGTGATATTGACGACAGCGGCGAGGAAAAATTCAAGCTTTCGTCAGCTATAATACCGCTGCTTGCAGGAATACCCTTCACCATAAACGGTGTTTTCTTTGGTATTATTGAAAAAAAGTCGGTACTTGCATTCATAATAATAATACTTGGAGCTACCGCAACTCTTACAGGTGCTGCATCTCTTGTGCATTACATTTCATTCAAGAACAGTCAGAGGAAAAAGGCAAAGGCTGAAAAAGCATCGGAAAACTGAATATAATATACAGTAAAATATCCCGCTCTGTTAATGAAAGGTATTAACAGGACGGGATGATTTTTTGATGTTTACGGTTTGTACAGCCATGGGAAAGTGTTCCAGATGAAAATTTCCCTGCGCAGTTCATGCGGTGTCATGTGCGAGGTTTTCAGCAGCTTGTTGTAGCCCTTTTGCTTGAATGAACGCTTTATTGCAGCGTAGCTGAATTCTTCCTTTGTGAGTATCCTTACTACCGACATTACTACCGAAGGCAGCTTTCTGTATTCAAAAAGATCATTCAGATATTTGTTGTCAGGATGGAGTGATACGGAATTTTCATATATTCTTATCATTGAATCTATCCTGCCGTAGCAGCTTGTATTCGGTACAGCTTCATCATTTGCCGAACTGTTTATATTATCATATACGGGCTTTGTTTCACAGCAGGCTATTTTTGGACTGTTGAGAAGCATATTGTATATGAAAGCCTCAGCATAGCCGTAATTGAAATCTTCGTAGAATTTTATACCCTTGTCAAGTACAAATTCACGCCTGAACATAACTGTATTGAAATCAAAATATATATCCGATTTCAAAAGCTCACAAAGCAGCCATATACTGTCAGAGGTGTATGGATCTTTATTTTTGCTTTTATCACGGAGGATATCTTTCAATGTTAGTTTAGCCTTTGCCTCTTCATTTGCGTAAAATACAAAGTCGGCATTGTTTTTGTCTGCCATACAAAAAAAGTCTGAAAAATAGTTTTTATACAGCCTGTTCATAAACAGGAAGGAAATATATTTTCCGTTTGATCTGTATATTCCCGTATTAAGTGCAGAACTGACATTACCGCTGCCGTTTTGTATTACATAACCACGAAGATTATTTTTTTTGAGCGTATCAAGCGCAGCTATAACACTTTTATCAGATGAATTCATATCAATGATAATGAATTCGGTTTCTATGTTTTCAAGCTCTGACGCAACATCGCAGATTATTTTTGAGATCTTTTTCTTATTGTTTTTTGATGGAATAATTACTGACAGATCAATGTTTGCCATATTCAGATCTCCTTATTTTTGATATATTTAATTATATCATATACTGCATGAAAATTCAAAAATCAAAATAATAATTATGAAGTAATTTTTTTTGACTTTTTATGCATATCCAACAAAGTACAGTTAAAAACCGCCTTAATTGCCAATTATCGGCAATTACTCTATACTTTTCAGTGATTCGACCATGCTTATCTTATTCATTTTGAAGTACATTATGAAGTTTACGAGCATGGAGAAAACAAATGTCAGCACAAAGCCGAATAAATAGGAGAGAGGGGAGATTACTTTCGGGAACATTACATTATCCATCTGTATAGACTCAACAACAAAGGCGGAGAACATATTTCCTAATATCATTCCTGTCAGTGCACCTGCCAAAGTCAGGACAATATTTTCCCTGTATATGAAATTTGCTGTTTCGAGGCTGTAAAATCCGAGGACTTTTATAGTTGCTATCTCTCTTACTCTTTCGGATATGTTTATATTTGTCAGGTTGTAGAGTACAACTATTGCTAAAAGTCCGGCACAGAATACCATTACGAATATAACGACATTGAGCGAATCAAGAGCGTCAAGTATTGTGCTGACCTGATCGTTTATAGATGTTACAGTCATTATATCGTCATTTTTCATCAGGTCGGTCATCAATTCCTTTTCGCTGTCCTTATAGTTT
>JBGVAQ010000271.1:0-2733 GCA_045224775.1 Acutalibacteraceae bacterium
GGCGTCAGCTGAGGACTGCGTTGATTACAGAACCATTGCAAAGCTTGTATGCAAATGTGGTGATACGATCTATTACGACTGCAACAACCCTTACACGGTTCTGCGTATCAGTCCTGATGGCATAAATGAGGTTAATCGAGATGTATCCGAAGTGTTGTTTATCAGGGATAGCAAAAGCAAGAATATCCCTTCAAAAATAAACTACGGTGTTCTGATCGATGATTTTCTGCCGATGCTTAAAGGCATCTTCCATGTGCAGAATGATCAGCTCTTACTGCTTGCTGTCTACATTATAGCTCTTTTTGTCCCCGATATCAACCATCCGTTATTGGTGATTGACGGAGAGTATGGTGCAGGAAAAAGTTTTGCCTTAAAGCTGATATCGAGAATTATTGATCGCTATCACGGTATAGAAACGCTTCCAGTCAAGCTTGACGATATTGCCAATATCCTTAACGACAACTACTTTACGGCTTTTGATAATGTGGGCTATATCACTAAAGCCGTATCAGACCTGTTGTGTGTTGCTGTAACAGACGGCAATTATTCAAAGCGCAAGTTGTTTTCTGATACCGAGGTTGTATCATTGAACATACATAAGCCTGTGGCGATCAATGGCTTAGGGTTAAACCTGACACAAAGCGATCTGCTTGACCGAGTTGTCATTTTGTTCTTTGAACGAATTAACGATTCTGAGCGCATTGACGAGGCTGTTCTGTATGCGAAGTTTGACCAAAAGCTGCCAAAGCTGCTTGGTATTATATTTCTGGTGCTAAAGAAAGCCTTGCCAAATTTCAACACAGTTACTCTAAAAAGCCTGCCGAGACTTGCAGATTTTGGCAAGGTAGGCTACTGTATCGCAGAAGCCCTTCACGAAGGCTATGGTGATGAGTTCCTGAAACAGTACAGGAGAAATATCAGTTCTGCAAGACACACAGCTATTGAGAACAACCCACTTCTTGATACGGTGGAGATGTTTATGAGCGACAAAACCTCATGGACAGGAAGTATGACAGAACTCCTGCAAGAGTTAAAGAAGCTTTACCTTAAAAATAGTGTATCCGATAAATTGCCCACCTCGTTTCCGCTTGCGCCTAATACTCTTTCCAAAAAGCTGAAGGTATACCAGAACGACCTAAAGGAACTTAAAATCAAGTACGAGTTCTTTAAAAAACAAAAAGAGGGATAATAATCACAAAAGAATAACACTCTCGTAACTGACTGCTGTAGTAACCTCACACGCTACAGCAGTCAGACTTTATAAATGTATATTATTATTGTGATAAGCATTGAAAGGAGTCTTATTATGTCAAGTATTATCAAGGTCAACAATAAACAAGGCACACACTACAAGGCTATCTACGATTTACCGCCATTATTGGATGGTAAGAGACGCAGAACAAGCAAAACCTTTCCCGTTGGTACAAACCTGTCTGTTGTAAAGCAGTTCTTAGCTGAAAAAGAGCTTGAACATTCTCGTGGAGGTAATCTTTCGGAAGATTATAACCTCACATTTACCCAGTTTGCCGATATGTATTTTGAAACCTACACCCAGTTTTTAAGCCCTTCTACACTTGTCAACTACAAGAGAGCCTACAACAATTGGAAACCTCATGGACTGAAAAACTATTTCGGCAATGTTAAGCTAAGGAAAATTACATCACGAAACGTTCAAGAGTATGTCAACTTTCTAAGTTCCTCCGTATCTCCTAAGACCTCTAAGAATTATATCATGCTGTTGAGTGTCTTGTTCAAAACAGCAATACAGCTTAATATCATTGAAAAAGGCAGTAATCCCACAATAGATATTATCAAGCCTAAACAGCATAGAAAACAGGTAGAAGCCTACAATATGCAGGAGTTCAGGCTATTACTCCATTTAGCTGAAACGGACAGCAATCCTGATATAAAGCTTATTATCTTTCTTGCTGTATTAAGCGGTATTAGGAGAGGTGAAATGGCAGGATTAAAGTGGGATGACGTTAACTTCGATGAAGGCTACATATACATTCATTGTTGTAGAATAGTTCTTGATAAAACCGAATATATAAAGCCGCCTAAGACAGATTCAGGTGTCAGGAAAATATACATACCTGAACAGTTATTGAAGGTATTGAAGGAATATCACATCAGATACCTGTCTAATAAGCTGAAATACGGTAAGGACTTCAAGGACAAAAACTATGTTGTATCAAAGCCTGACGGAGATCCCTTCTCACCTAATGGAATATCAAACAATTATGCCAGATTCATGAAACGTCATAATGAAGAAATCAGGTACTTAAAGTTTCATGGTTTAAGACATACCTACGCTTCTGTATTGATAGAACAAGGTGAAAACCCAAAGACAGTTCAGCACAACTTAGGTCATGCAGATGTAGCTTTAACGCTTCAAGTCTATTCCCATTCCTACGATACTGCACAGCAAAATGCCGCTAAGAAATTAGGCGATACTATTACGGAGTTGAAGCAGTCAGGCTGAAATCAGTTGAACAGACTCCATGAAATAATGATCATTTTTTGCTTTCGGAACAAAAACGGAACAAAACCGCAGTTCATAGCGTTCCGAAAACACATCAAGTTTCCAGAAACCCATATAACTCAAGCAAAAGCACGATCCTCATTATCATGTCCGATTCTGTTCACATAGACCTTCAAGTCCTGTCACCCGCACTAATACAAGGCGTACACTTTGAGAAGGTGTACGCCTTTTTGTTATTGGATTATTGCATT
>JBGVAQ010000272.1:0-3332 GCA_045224775.1 Acutalibacteraceae bacterium
TAACACAGCCGCTTGCAGAAGAGATAACGGGAGCAGAGCTTATATGTGCCTGCGGTCCGACACCAATGCTCAGAAATATAGCTAAGATGGCAAAAGAAAACAATATTCCTTGTCAGGTATCACTTGAACAGAGGATGGCATGCGGTGTCGGAGCATGTCTCGGATGTGCTGTAGCAATAAAAGTTTCCGGTGACAGTATCGTATATAAACATGTATGCAAGGACGGTCCTGTTTTCAATGCTGAGGAGGTGGCTTGGTAATGGCAGATCTTAGTGTGAATATAGCAGGGGTTGAGTTCAAGAACCCGATAATAGCAGCTTCCGGAACTATAGGCTTCGGACATGAATACAGTGAATTTTATCCGTTGTCTGTTTTCGGAGGAATATCCTGCAAGGGTACAACTCTTAAAGAACGTCCCGGAAATCCGCCGCCAAGAATAGCTGAAACACCTATGGGAATGCTCAATGCTGTCGGTTTGCAGAATCCCGGAGTAGAGCATTTTATAAAGTACGATCTTCCCTGGCTGAAACAGCAGGACACTGTGGCAATAGCCAATGTAGCAGGAAGTACTGCAGAAGATTACTGCAAAATGGCGGAGATACTTTCCGATACAGATATAGATATGATAGAGCTTAATATCTCATGTCCGAATGTAAAGGAAGGCGGTGTGCAGTTCGGTACATCGTGTGAGTCCGTTGCTGCAATAACAAAGGCAGTGAGAGCACACTGTAAAAAACCGCTGATAATAAAGCTCTCACCGAATGTTTCGGATATAGCTTCAATAGCTATGGCAGCCGAAAGCGAAGGCGCAGATGCGGTCTCTCTTATAAATACACTTACAGGTATGAGAATAGATATAAATACACGCAAGCCGATAATAGCCAATATAACAGGCGGAATGTCAGGTCCGGCTGTGTTCCCTGTTGCAGTAAGAATGGTGTGGCAGGTAAAGAAGGCTGTAAAGATACCTGTAATAGGTATGGGCGGCATAACAACATGGAAAGATGCTGTTGAAATGATGATGGCAGGAGCTGACGCTATACAGATAGGTACAGCTCTTTTCACAGATCCGTATTCACCCGTAAAAATAGCTGAAGGTCTGAATGCATATCTTGACAAGAACGGTATGAAATCAGTTACAGAGCTTACGGGAGCAGTAATGTGCTGAAATGAGGAAAGAAAAATGTTTGTGAGGGATTTTTTTGACTAAGTTAATTTTGGTAAGACATTGTCAGTCAGAGGGCAATCTTGAAAAGTTTTTTCAGGGTACAATAGATACAGATATAACAGATGTCGGCTTTGATCAGATAAACCGTACAGCTGTTCTTCTGAAGAATGAGCATATAGATGTTATATATTCAAGTCCGAAAAAAAGGGCGTTGAAGTCGGCAAAGGGAATAAACATTTATCATAATGTCGAGATAAAGACAGATGAGCGCCTTTGTGAGATAGATGCAGGACTTTGGGAAGGTATTCTTCTTGAAAATATACAGAAAACATTTCCGCAGGCATTTGATAAATGGAAAAATGATCCGGCAAATTTTGCTGCCCCTGGCGGAGAAACAATGACGCATGTATATGAAAGAGTAAAGGCTGCCATTGAAGATATAGTCAGTCAGAATAAGGAAAAAACTATTTGTATCGTGTCACATGGCTGTGCAATAAGAAATATGATGTGCTATGCACATGGCTGGAGTATAGACAGGATAGGTGAATTGACAATAGGAAAGAATATGACGGTAAATATCGTAAGCTTTGATGATGCTTTAAGACCGCATATACTTATGGAGGGTTATTCCAGTCATCTTGAAAATTGATATGGAGAGATAAAATGGTAATACTTTCTGTTGATTACGGCAGAGTGCGGACAGGTATTGCTGTGTGCGATAAAAATGAAATAATCGCCTCGCCTGTTACAGTCATAAAGGAGGTACGCCCTGAAGTGCTTGCAGAAAAGATATCAGTTATCTGTAAGGAAAGGGGCGCAGAAGGGATAGTACTCGGTCTGCCTAAAAATATGGACGGAAGCGAGGGAGAAAGTGCCCGTAACGTAAGAAACTTTGCTGTGACACTGCATGAGAAAACAGGACTGTCCGTTGAACTGCATGATGAACGATGCACGACAGTAAGTGCACATGGGTATCTGAATATGACGGATACACGAGGTAAAAAAAGAAAGGATGTTGTAGACAGCGTTGCTGCTGTCATCATTCTTGAAGATTACATAAGCTACAGGAGGAATAAGTTATGAGTGTTCTTCCGAGTCAGAAGCTCACAATAGGCGAGCTTTATGTATCTATGGCAGTAGGACTTATACTTTTCCTTATGCCAAACGATATGAAAAATCAGTTCGGTACTTCAGCAATATCTATCGTTCTGGTAGGTGTCATGTCATTTGTTATAGTTGGTATATTGTATTTAGCAATAAAACGATATGAAGCGGTAGGAGCGGCTATGTTTACACAGTCCATAATAACCGTACTATCGTTTGCGTTTTCCATAGTGAATAATGTATTATCGGGTACAAATGATTATTGGCCGACTATATCGGATTATCAGCTTATAAATATGTTTGTACTATGGACAGTACCGTTTATGCTGATGGTAATAATACGAATGTTTACAGTAGGAAAATATGATACGGGAAATAACCGTCTGAGATTTGCAAGATTTCTTTCACTTAGTCTGAGAGCGTTGATGATAATATACATACTTGTGGTTGTGTTCAAGCAGATAATGCCGCACCGCCCCGATATGATAAATGCCAGATCTATATATTACATGCCTATTACTAAGATAAAGGATTGTATTTACGGTAATAACGGCGGTTCAATAGCATATATTGTCTGGCACTGTCTTATACTTGCACCGTTTACATTCAGTCTGCTGATACTCAATTCAAAGCTGAGATGGTACAATATACTGATAATCAATCTTGCTACAGGTCTTACTATAGAGATACTTCAATTCTCTCTCAATACAGGTATAGTATATACCGATGATTTTATAATGTATACCTTTAGCGGCTTTGTCGGTATGATATTGAAGCTGCTTATAGACAGAATAAGGTATTGTGTAACAAAAGGCGAAGAAAAGAATATGATGAGTCTTGATTATACGCCTATAGTAAAGAGCCGTTACAGCAATGAAGAAGATGAAGAAATAACAGGAAATAACTCGGCTGATGAATTGACAGTTGAAGAAATATCAGAATAGCCAAAAAAGTCTGACATGAAAAGTGTCAGGCTTTTTTAAGTGTTGTCCTTGACAAAGAATATCATTGGTATTATAATGTTATTATCATACGACTACTAACAGGTGATGGAATGGAA
>JBGVAQ010000273.1:0-16055 GCA_045224775.1 Acutalibacteraceae bacterium
GATCCTTCGCTTACGCTCAGGATGACAGGTTGTTTGTAGAATTTTTCAACTGAAAGTACGCTTTATTGAGCCAGTGCGTGGAGAACTCCCTCCGGCACTTCGAGCCACCTCCCTCAAAGATGGAGGCTTATAAGCTTTGTTCATAAATTATTTACTCGTTCAAAAAGCCTGAGTTATTAGCTTGATATCGTAATAATAATGTGGTAGAATAATATTCTGAGATGATATAATTATAAGTGTTATAAGGTGGTGGGAGCATGTATGTCAATGTTATAGGAGCAGGTCTGGCAGGCTGTGAAGCGGCTTTTCAGATCGCTGAAAGAAATATACGTGTCAGGCTTTTTGAAATGAAGCCCCGTAAAATGACACCTGCTCATAAAAGTACGGATTTCTGTGAGCTTATATGCTCCAATTCACTCAAAGCCGCAAGGGTTGAAAGTGCGGCAGGGCTTTTGAAAGAAGAAATGCGGCGTATGAACTCTTTGCTTATGCAGTGTGCGGATAAATGTACGGTGCCGGCAGGCGGTGCGCTTGCTGTTGACAGGGATATCTTTTCCGCTATGGTTACTAAAAGGATAAGATCTCACCCCATGATTGATGTCATAGAAGATGAGGTTACAGAGATACCCCGTGATGCCGTTACAGTCATTGCTACAGGCCCGCTTACAAGCGATGCACTTGCAGATAAAATAACAGAGCTTTGCGGCGGCGGGCTTCATTTTTTTGATGCGGCAGCACCTATAGTTACGGTTGAGAGTATTGACATGGATAATGCTTTTACAGCGTCAAGATATGATAAGGGCGGCGATGATGCATATATCAACTGTCCCATGAATAAAGAGGAATATGAAGTGTTTCACAATGAGCTTGTAAATGCCGAAAGAGCACCCCGACATGATGTTGATGTTATGAACCCTAAAGTATATGAAGGCTGTATGCCTGTTGAGATACTCGCTCAGAGAGGACTTGATACACTCCGTTTCGGACCTATGAAGCCCGTAGGACTTAAAGATCCCAGAACAGGTCATAGACCTTGGGCTGTAGTACAGCTGAGGACTGAAAATGCCGGAAAGACTATGTATAACCTTGTAGGATTTCAGACTAATCTCAGATTTCCCGAACAGAAAAGAGTTTTCGGCATAATACCGGCACTTAAAAATGCCGAATATGTAAGATACGGTGTGATGCACAGGAATACATTCCTCGATTCACCGAGAGTACTTAATGCAGACTATTCACTGAAAAGTGACAGGAACATATTTTTTGCAGGACAGATGACAGGCGTTGAAGGCTATATGGAGTCGGCATCATCCGGTCTGATAGCAGGAATAAATGCGGCACTCAGAGTTAAGAACAAACCGCCGTTCATTCTCCCTAAGGAAACAATGACAGGTTCGCTTGCTGCATATATATCAGATGCAACAGTAGAAGACTTTCAGCCTATGGGCGCAAATCTCGGAATACTGCCTGCTCTGGATGAACATATAAGAGATAAAAAGCTCAGGGCGGCTGCCTATGCGGAAAGAGCCCTTGATTCATTGAAAAATATACCGGATAACCGATAAAATAAATTGATTGGGTGTGAATACGTTATGAAAATACTTATAGACGCATTCGGCGGAGATAATGCACCGCTCGAAATAATGAAAGGCTGTGTTTTGTGTAAGGATAAATACGAGGGCGTAAAGCTTGCCCTTGTAGGCAATAAGGAGATAATGGAGAAAACTGCTAAGGAGAATGATATCTCCCTTGAACCTTTTGAGATATATGACGCACCTGATGTTATAGATATGGAGGAAGACTCCGGCGAGATAATGAAGTCAAAGAAAAATTCTTCAATGGCTGTCGGTTTGCAGCTTCTTGCAGACGGAGAGGGCGATGCTTTTCTTTCGGCAGGAAACAGCGGCGCACTTATCATGGGTTCAACATTTATAGTAAAACGCATAAAGGGCATTAAAAGAGCGGCATTCGCTCCCGTTATGCCTACATCAAAAGGTCCTGTACTCCTGATAGACAGCGGTGCTAATGTCGAGGTACGTCCGGAAATGCTCCAGCAGTTCGGCATAATGGGCTCAATATACATGGAGAATGTTCTTGGTATAAAATCACCGAGAGTTGCTCTTGCAAATGTCGGTACTGAGGAACATAAGGGCGGTGAGCTTCAGCATAATGCTTTCCGTCTGCTCAAAGAGTCGGGCATTAATTTTATAGGAAATATCGAGGCCCGTGATATACCGGCAGGCGCAACCGATGTAATAGTTGCAGACGGCTTTACAGGCAATATCATCATAAAAATGTATGAGGGTGTTGCAAAGGAGCTTTTCAGTAAGATAAAGGGTGTGTTCTTCAAGAACTTCAAGACAAAGCTTGCGGCTCTCCTTCTGAAAAAAGAACTCTATGAGCTTAAACAGTATTTTGATTATAATCAGTACGGTGCAGCACCTATAATGGGTGTATCAAAACCCGTACTCAAAACACACGGAAGTGCAAAGTCCGATGCGGTAGTAACGGCTGTAAAGTCTGTTATAGACTGTGTTAATAATGACGTTACAGGAAAGATAACCGAAAAAATAGCACAGATGAAATGAGAGGAAGCGGTTCATAATGAAGGAGCTTGAAAAAAAGATAGGCTACCGTTATAAGAATATATCATACCTTGAAAATGCACTTACTCATTCCTCTTATGCAAATGAAGTCAAGCACGGAGTAAAAAGCAATGAAAGACTTGAATTTTTAGGCGATGCAGTACTGAGTATTGTCGTTTCGGATTATATATACAGGAATTGTCCAAAGCTGCCCGAAGGCGAGCTTTCAAAGCTCAGAGCAGCTCTTGTATGTGAAAAATCCCTTTGCCGCTTTTCACAGGCTTTGGGTGTCGGAGAATATCTCAGACTAAGCAGGGGCGAAAGAAATCTTCGTGGTCAGGAAAGACCGTCTATTCTTGCAGATGCATTTGAAGCCATTATCGCTTCCATATATCTTGACGGCGGTATGGAAAATGCACGTAAATTCATACTTTCGTTTGTTGAGTCAGAAATAAAGAATCCGAAGCCGAGAGCTTTCAAGGATTATAAGACTACATTGCAGGAGATAATACAGAAAAATCCCGAAGAACATCTTGAATATGTTCTCACAGGTCAGGAAGGTCCCGACCATGATAAACATTTCTTTGTTGAGGTACATCTCAATAATAATGTTATCGGAAAGGGCGGCGGCAGAAGTAAAAAAGAAGCCGAACAGCAGGCCGCAAGAGAAGCTTTGGAGTTGATGGGATATTGAAACATTCAAATGTAGCGATTTTTGTTCCGCATAACGGCTGTCCCCATGCATGTACATTCTGCAATCAGAGGGAAATAACCGGACAGCAGTATCAGCCGACAGCAAATGATGTCGAAAACGCTGTAAAGACTGCAAGGGAAAGTCTGGGCGGGGGAACTAAAAACTCCGAGATAGCATTTTTCGGCGGAAGCTTTACGGCGATAGACCGTTCATATATGACAGAACTGCTTGAAGCTGCATCACCCTATGTACACAGCAGAGAATTTGCAGGTATAAGGCTTTCTACAAGACCTGACGCTATAGATAAAGAAATACTCGATATACTTAAAGAACACGGTGTATCATCAATAGAGCTTGGCGCACAAAGTATGAGTGATGAAGTGCTTTTGCTTAACCGCAGAGGACATACAGCCGATGATGTAAGGAATGCATCAAAGCTCATAAGGGAGTACGGATTTTCGCTCGGATTACAGATGATGACGGGAATGTACGGAAGCAATGACGAAAAGGATAAACAGACAGCCGCTAAACTTGCGGAACTTATGCCCGATACCATGAGAATATATCCGACAGTCGTATTGAAGGGAACCGAGCTGTACAGGCTGTATCTTTCGGGAGAATACAAACCGCAGAATGTTGATGAGGCAGTCGTACTTTGTGCGGAACTTCTGAAATATTTTGAGGAAAAGAATATAAAAGTAATAAGGCTGGGACTTCACGACAGTGACAGTCTGAGAGAAAATATGGCGGCAGGAGCTTTTCATCCGGCATTCAGAGAATTATGCGAAAGTGAGATAATGTACAGGAATGCACTTTCAGAGCTTGAAGCTAATCATATAACAGGCGGCAGCATAGAGTTTATTGTAAATCCGTCATCACTTTCAAAATTCATAGGACAGAAACGCAAAAATATAAAAAGACTCGAAGAAGCCGGCATATCAGCCAGCATTAGAACCGATACCGGACTTTCAAAGTACGAAGTAAATATAATTAATAATTAATAATTAATAATTAATAATTATCATCGGACAGAGGTGAAATTTGGATAATGAAATTAAAGGCACTTGAGGTGCAGGGATTCAAGACTTTTCCCGATAAAACAAAACTGAGCTTTACAGATGGAATAACGGCTGTCGTCGGTCCTAACGGAAGCGGTAAAAGCAATATAAGTGATGCGATAAGATGGGTGCTCGGAGAACAGTCTGCCAAAGCTCTCAGATGCTCAAAAATGGAGGACGTTATATTCAACGGTACTCAGCAGCGTAAAAAAACAGGCTATGCTCAGGTGACTTTGAATATAGACAATTCCGACAGGACATTACAGTTTGATGGTGACGAGGTCGCCGTTACAAGAAGATACTACCGTTCGGGTACAAGTGAGTACCTTATCAACAATACCGCCGTAAGATTACAGGATATACATGAGCTTTTCATGGATACAGGTCTTGGACGTGACGGATATTCCATGATAGGTCAGGGAAAGATAGATTCGATAGTATCTACAAGAGGCGAGGACAGACGTGAGATATTCGAGGAAGCGGCAGGTATCTCACGTTTCAGATATAAAAAAGCCGAGGCTGAAAGACGGCTCGACAAGACAGAAGAAAATCTTGTACGACTGCGTGATAATCTCGTCAGTCTTGAAAAACGTGTCGGACCGCTTAAAGAACAGGCTGAAAAGGCAAAGGCTTATCTTGCGCTTGCCGAGGAAAAAAGAGGTCTTGAAATAGCTCTCTGGTTAAAGACTCTCGACAAGTCATCATTACAGCTTCGTCAGCAGGAGGATAAAATAACAGTTGCAAAGGCACAGTATGACAGTACGGAAAAAGACCTTAATGCCATACAGTCTGAAAGCGAAAGTATATATACACAGCAAAATGAATGTACACTTGCCATAGAATCAGTCAGAAAGCAGATATCAAAGTATGAAGAAAAGCTTTCCGAAAAGAAATCCCGTATATCCGTAAAGAAAAACGATATACTCCACAACGAAAACAGTATTGCAAGGATAAACGGCGAAATAACTCAGATGCGTGAATTGGGTATGAGTATAGGCCGTGAGATAAAAAGCAAGAAAAAGGAAATAGACAAAAATAAAGTATTGCTTTCCGAAAAGAAAGCCGAGCTTGAAAAATATACAAAAAGTCTTGGCGCTCTGAAAAGCGATGAAAGCCGTTCCGGAGAAAAATTTGATGAGATAAGCACATATATAGACGAGCTTTCATCAAAAGCCGCTGATGCAAGAGTAAAATATATGGCGGCATCCGCAACGATAGACGACCTTTCGGGCAGAACCGATATAGTCGAAAATAATATCAAAGCACGAAAGTCACAGACAGAAACACTTCAGGATATAATCTCCGATTACGAAAATATGCTGAATGACTGTATCGAAAGGGCAAAACTCCTTGACAGAGATACAGTGCAGAAACAGAATGCCGTACAAAAAAGTCAGAATGAATGCGACATTATAAAAGCCGAAGTCGATAAGCTTGTACTTGACAGTGAACAGCTTTTCCGTAAGGCGAAGATGCTTGAAGACCTTGAAAAGAATCTCGAAGGCTTTACATACAGCGTAAAGCTTGTAATGAAACAGACAAATAACGGTACACTAAAAGGCATACACGGCCCTGTTTCGAGAGTAATACGCACACCCTCGGAATATAATACGGCTATTGAAACAGCTCTCGGTGCGGCGATGCAGAATATAGTCACCGAAACAGATGACGATGCAAAGGCGGCTATAAACTACCTTAAAAAGCATGACGGCGGACGTGCAACATTTCTTCCTATGTCCACAATAAAGGGCAGAGATATGAATGAAACAGGTCTTGAAAGCTGTGAGGGATTTGTAGGCATAGCGTCAGCGCTTTGTTCATGTGAGGAATGCTATAAGGGCATACTTTCAAATCTTTTGGGCAGGATAGTAGTTGCAAAAGACCTTGACTGTGCCGTGAAAATAGCAAGAAAATATTCCTACCGTTTCAGAGTTGTTACTCTTGACGGTCAGATTGTTAATGCAGGCGGTTCGCTAACAGGCGGTTCACTCGCTAAAAATACAGGTCTTTTGGGACGTGCGGCGGAGATAGAAAAAATACGCTCACAGGCTCAGACTGTCAGGTCAAAGGCTGACGAAAAGAAAAAGGAATGGGAATCGGCAAAGGAACGTATATCCGCCGATACAGAAGAACTTGAACGTCACAAAAGAGATATAGCCGCTGTCAATGAGGATAAGATAAAGATAGAGGCTGAGATAAAGAGCCGAACTGCCGAGCTTGACACGGTAAGACATGCACTTTCCGATGCGGAAACAGAACGTGCATCTATTGTAAATAAGCTCACCGAGCAGAAAAATATAATGGACACGTCAAGAAAGGAATTTGACGAATACAGGGAAAGCATAAAGAAAAACGAAGAACTTTTACAGGTGCTTACAGGCTCAAGAAATGAGTATATCCGTAAAAGAGAGAACATAAACGAAAGAATTCAGGAACTTAAAATAGATGTCCTTGCACTTGAAAAGGATATATCAGCAGCCGAAGCCGAAATAGAAAATGCAAGTCTGCGTGCGGAAAACTCCGATGATAAGATAGCCGCAAGCGAAAAAGAAATCTATGAACTTACAAATGCCAATGATAATATAAATCAGGAAATTTCAATTCTCGAAAAGGAGTGCAGGGAGCTTTCCGAAAGCTCCGCATCATGTACGGACGATATATGGAAGCAGAGTGAAAAGCGCAACGAGCTTGAAAAGCGTTCCGTACAGCTCAGAAAGGACGAAAGAGAAAAGACTGCTGAGCGTGAAAGGATAAATGCAGAGCTTGTAAGGCTTGAAGAACAGAGAGCAAACCTTCAAAAGCAGTATGACGATATAGTCAGCAAGCTTTGGGAGGAATATGAGCTTACAAAGCGTGAGGCTGAAAAGACAGCCATAGAAATAGAGGATGCTCCCAAAGCACAGCGCAGGCTTGCCGAGCTTAAACAGAAAATAAAATCACTCGGCAGTGTAAATGTCTATGCTATCGAGGAATACAAAGAGGTAAGCAGCGATTATGAATTTATGAAAGTACAGGTCGGAGATGTCGAAAAATCGAAGTCCGAGCTTTTAAGGCTCATAAACGATCTTACAAAACAGATGCGTGAGATATTTATTGAACGCTTCAACATGATAAACAAAAACTTTTCCGAAACCTTTACGGAACTTTTCGGCGGCGGAAAAGCATCACTGTCGCTTTCTGATCCGGAAAATGTACTTACTACAGGAATAGATATTTCCGTTGAACCGCCCGGAAAGATAGTTTCGCATATCGAGCTGCTTTCGGGAGGAGAAAAGGCGCTTGTAGCTATTGCACTTTATTTTGCAATAATGAAGGTAAGCCCTTCACCGTTCTGCGTGATGGATGAGATAGAGGCGGCACTTGATGATGTAAATGTATATCGTTTTGCCGCATACCTCAGACGTATGAACGACAATACCCAGTTTATCTGTATAACTCACAGACGTGGTACTATGGAGGAGGCGGATGTTCTCTATGGTGTTACGATGCAGGATCAGGGTATATCAAAGCTTCTTGAGCTTAGAGCTTCGGAGCTTGAACAAAAGCTTGGTATGAAGGCTTAAACTGTTTGAACCTCATATCATATAATGGAGGAATATTATGGGAATTTTTACGAGAATAAGGGATGGTCTCAGAAAAACAAGAGATGCTATATTCGGCAGAATAGACGCTATGCTCAAATCGTTTACTAAAATTGACGATGATCTTTTTGAGGAACTTGAAGAAATACTCGTTATGGGCGATGTTGGTATAAACACATCCGAAAAAATATGTGCCGAGCTTAAAAAGCAGGTGAAACAGCAGGGAATAACCGATCCTAACGAGATAAACCGTCTTTTGCAGGAAGTAATAAGCGAAATGCTCAGGGGCGACCATGAACTGCATGTCGGTACAAAGCCTTCTGTTATACTTGTAATAGGTGTAAATGGTGTCGGTAAAACTACTACCATAGGAAAGATGGCGGCTAACTTTGTAAGACAAGGAAAGCGTGTAACGCTTGCCGCAGCAGATACGTTCCGTGCAGCTGCGATAGACCAGCTTCAGATATGGGCTGACCGTGCAGGCGCTGATATAATCAAGCAGAATGAGGGCTCAGATCCTGCGGCTGTTGTATTTGATGCCATAGCATCTGCAAAGGCAAGGGGCAGCGACATCATAATAGCCGATACGGCAGGCAGACTTCACAACAAGAAAAACCTCATGGCAGAGCTTGAAAAGATAAACAGGATCATAAACCGTGAGCTTCCTGATGCGGATAAGGAAGTGCTTCTTGTACTTGATGCAACGACAGGTCAGAATGCCGTAAATCAGACAAAGGAATTCAAGACGGCGGCAGGAATAACAGGTATCGTGCTTACAAAGCTTGACGGTACTGCAAAGGGCGGCGTTGTTCTTGCTATAAAGGAGGAGCTTGATGTTCCGGTAAAATACATAGGTGTAGGCGAACAGATAGATGATCTCCAGCCGTTTGAACCTGATGTATTTGCAAGAGCATTGTTCGGTGCGGAAGAACCTGTTGTTGAGGAAACAGAAGAAACCGAGCAGGATGTAAAGACAGAAGAGGACGAGTTAAGACCTTCAACTGCGGATATCTGGGCGCAGATAGATGCGGAAGCAGCGGCAGAAAAGGAAAGTCGGCCGGAAACAGAGGAAGTAAAGCCGACAGCGGAGGAACTGGAAAAGAAAAAGGAAGAAGAGCGGCTTGAAAAGGAGAAACGTGCCGAGGAAAGAAAGAACAGGGCAAAATCAAAATACAACTGGAGTACAACTCCCGCAGCGTCATCAAATGCGGAGGATGACGACTGGTTCGAGAGCTGGAAAAAGGGCGAAGAACTTTGATTATACAGGAATAAGGGAAAAGGAAACGTTATATCGGAGGGCTATAATATGATATTTGTAATAGCATCAAATAACAAGAAGAAGATAGAGGAACTTAACAGAATACTCTTTCCTCTCGGAATTTATGCTAAAACGGCAGATCAGCTCGGAAAGGAGCTTGACGAGGTAGAGGAAACGGGTACAACATTTGCGGAAAATGCGGAGCTTAAAGCAAAGGCAGCATGTGAAAAGACGGGATATCCTGCAATAGCTGATGATTCGGGGCTTATGGTTGACGCACTCGGCGGAAGACCGGGCGTGTATTCGGCAAGATATGCAGGAGAAAACGCTACCGATCAGGATAAGATAAATAAGCTTCTTGAGGAACTTTGCAAAACAGGAAGTTCCGACAGAAACGCACATTTTGAATGTGCCATATGCTGCTATTTCCCCAACGGAGAAAAAATATTTGCAAACGGACGCTGTGACGGTACTATAGGCTATGCGCCGAGAGGCACAAACGGCTTTGGCTATGATCCGATATTCTTCATTGAAGGTAACAAGACCTTTGCGGAGATACCGGAACGTCAGAAAGACCTTATAAGTCACAGAGGACGAGCGCTGAAAGAGTTGTCTTCTCAGCTTAAAAGAAAATTTGACTCCAAAAAATCAAACATGCTTTAAGGAAGTGTAAAAAATATGCTGACAAGTAAACAGAGGGCTTTTCTTCGTTCCCTTGCAATGAATATAGATACTATACTTATGATAGGCAAGGGCGGTATGAGCGATCAGATAATAAAACAGGCAGATGATGCGCTCAGGGCAAGAGAGCTTATAAAAGGAAAGGTTCTTGAAACAGCCGAGGGCGATTCAAGAGAATATGCCGAGCAGATTGCTCTTGAAACAAACAGTGAAGTAGTTCAGGTTATAGGTTCAAAATTCGTGCTTTTCAGACGTAATCCAGATGAGCCTAAAATAGAGCTGCCGAAGGCTAAAAAGACAAGAAAATAAATTTTTGAAAGGGTGGCAGCCTTGAATACGGCGATGTTCGGCGGCAGCTTTGATCCTGTGCATAACGGACATGTACAGCTTGCACAGGCATTTATAAAGGAGCTTTCACTTGATAAGGTATTTATCGTGCCTGCATTTATTTCACCGTTCAAGCAAGGCGGAGCGGCTGTACTTCCGCATCACAGGGCGGAAATGTGCCGCCTTGCATTCAGGAACATACCGCAGGCTGAAATATCGGATATAGAGATAAAGCGTGAGGGTTCAAGCTATACCTATCAGACTTTGCAGGCACTGACAGATAGGCTTGATACGGACAAAATATTTCTTATAACAGGTGCAGACAGCTTTATGAGTATCCATAAATGGAAGGAGCCTGAAATTATTTTCCGTCATGCATTAATATGCGGTCTGCCGAGAAATGACGATGATATTTCGGCACTTGAAAAACAGTCAGAGTATCTTCATGGGTTGGGTGCAGAAACGAGGATACTCAATATATCGGTTATGACGGTTTCATCGACTGATATACGGTGCAAAGCTGCAAAAGGTGAGAGTATCAGCGGACTTGTACCTGACGCTGTAGAGCGTTATATAATTGAAAACGGGCTGTACTTTCAAAAATGAACAGGTGAGGCTTATGATAAAAAACAAAGCACTTGGATTGACGCTTGTTATATACACAGTGCTGTTTTATGCGATATGGACTGTATACGGATTTGTTTTTGCAGGAATGATAGACCATGCACTGAATGATAGTGTAATGATTATGCTCATACGCAGCGGAGTTATAAAGAATATTGTCTGGACACTGCCGGCAATAGTTCTTATAGTCCGGTTTGAGGATGATATGTTTGCAAATACAAAGGAAATGTGCAGGTTCGGAAAAAAGGACCTTATAGGTATTCCTGTAATGCTTTGTCTTGCGGCATATGTGTTTCTGGGTACTTTCATACGCAAGCACGGATTGTTCATAAACGAAAGTTTCGGACTTGATAAGGTAATAATAGTACTGTTTGTGGGACTGACAGAGGAACTTGTGTTCAGAGGATGGCTGCTTAATGCATTTATGAAGAATGCCGACACCGACAAAAAAAGATATATTGCCATAGGGATAAATGCGGTTATGTTTCTTCTGATACATTTCCCTGTATGGATAACATCGGGTGATTTTGTAAATAATATCACAAGTCTGAGTTTTGTTATAATAATTGTATTGAGTTTGGTATTTTCATATTGCTTCATAAAGACAAAAAACATTTTTGTTCCGATAATAATACATTCTGTATATGACCTTTTAGTTTTCATGTTTGTGTGATAAATAAAACAGGCACGGACACTCTTTATGAGTTTCCGTGCCGACTTGTTTTTTATTGACATAAAATGTGATTTGTTATAGAATATAAATGCAAGGCGCTGACCTTACGGATGCGGCAGTCCCCGACATAAAATTACAAGGGGGCTGAAAGCTTCTTTTGCCCCCTGAGTTTATAACAAGGGGGGACTGATAATATGATTACATATGCAGAGCTTATAGCTACAATAGCATTAGTCATATCTATCGCCCGTTTAGCATTTGAGATTTTCAAATACTACAATGAGCATAAAAAGAAGTAACCGCTTCATTCCCCAATAAAGCGGTTACTTTTTAATCAATCACTTTAAGGGACTGCCGTAACCGGTCAGCACCTTGCTTCTGTTTTTATTATAGTATATTTTTTCTGAAAAGTCAACGTAAAGAAAAAATTTCTTGACATAAAATGTGACTTATTATAAAATATATCTGCAAGGTGCTGACCTTACGGATGCGGCAGTCCCCTACAGATTTTTACAGGGGGGCTGAAAGCTTCTTTTGCCCCCTGAGTTTATAACAAAGGGGGACTGATAATATGATTACATATGCAGAGCTTATAGCTACTGTAGCGTTAGTTGTATCTATCGCCCGTTTAGCATTTGAGATTTTCAAATACTATAATGAGCATAAAAAGAAGTAACCGCTTCACGTCCCAATAAAGCGGTTACTTTTTAGTTAATCACTGTACAGGGCTGCCGTAACCGGTCAGCACCTTGCCTGATTTTATTATAGTATATCTTTCACCAAAAGTCAATTATAATCTGAAAATTTTAAAGGCACAACAGTCAGATAAGCTGTCGTGCCTTTTGTGCGTTTTATTTTGCAACTATATTAATGAGCTTGCCTTTTACATATATCTCTTTGATAATGTTCTTTCCGTCAATGAATGGCTTTACCTTTTCGCTTTCCTTTGCGAGTGCTATTGCGCCGTTCTGCTCAATGTCAACGGGAACCATTATCTTATCCCTTATCTTGCCGTTTACCTGAACAGCTATCTCAACAGTGTCATCCTTGCATTTGCTTTCGTCATATGACGGCCACTTTGTTACAGATGCAAAGCCATCGCCAAGCTTTGCTTCACTCCATACTTCTTCTGCTGCATGAGGTGCAAAAGGACTGATAAGTGCTGTGAATATTTTCAGTTCTTCCTTTGTAACACTGCCTGATGCATAAATGTCGTTTATGAGTGACATAAGAGCAGCTATTGCGGTGTTGAATTTCAGTGTTTCTATATCTTCACCGACCTTTTTGATTGTCTTGTGGAAAGCACTTTCAAGCTCGGGACGGACTGCGTCACCCTTTACCATGTCTGCAAGGCCGCAGAAACGCTCAATAAATCTGCGGCAGCCCTTTATGCTGCTTGAATTCCACGGAGCAGCGTTTTCAAAGTCGCCTATGAACATCTCAAACATACGCATAGTGTCTGCGCCGTATGTGTTTACGATATCATCGGGGTTTACAACATTTCCTCTTGACTTACTCATCTTCTCGCCGTTCTCGCCGAGTATCATGCCGTGACTTGTACGCTTTGCATACGGTTCAGGTGTGGGAACTACCTTTATATCATAGAGGAACTTGTGCCAGAAACGGCTGTAGAGAAGGTGAAGTGTTGTGTGCTCCATACCGCCGTTGTACCAGTCAACCGGTGACCAGTATTTAAGTGCTTCCTCGCTTGCAAGAGCATTGTCATTATGGGGATCCATATATCTGAGGAAGTACCATGATGAACCTGCCCACTGAGGCATAGTGTCTGTTTCACGCTTTGCATCTCCGCCGCACTTGGGACATTTTGTGTTCACCCAGTCTGTTATCTTGGAAAGCGGTGATTCACCTGTATCTGTAGGCTCGTATGACTCTACTTCGGGCAGCTCAAGCGGAAGCTCGCTTTCGGGGATGGCAACAGCACCGCAGCACGGACAATGTACTATCGGGATAGGCTCGCCCCAGTATCTCTGACGTGAGAATACCCAGTCACGCAGCTTGAAGTTTACCTTTGAATGACCTTTGCCTGTTTTTTCGAGTTCTTCGATTATCTTCTTTTTTGCATCGTCTACTGAAAGACCGTCGAGGTAACCGGAATTTACGAGTATGCCTGTAGCGCAGTCTGTGAATGCTTCCTCCTGAACATTTTCGCCGCCCTTTACGACTTCAATTATCGGGAGATCAAATTTCTTTGCAAATTCGTGGTCACGGGTATCATGTGCAGGAACAGCCATGATCGCACCTGTACCGTATGAAACGAGTACATAGTCTGAAATGAATATCGGTATCTGCTTGTTGTTTACGGGATTTATAGCTTCAACGCCGTCAATTTTAACACCTGTTTTATCCTTTGCTACCTCTGTACGTTCAAAGTCAGACTTTCTTGCGGCAGCCTCCTGATAAGCCTTTATCTCGTCCATGTTTTTGATAACTGATGAAAGCTTGTCAATTATAGGATGCTCAGGTGATATTACCATATATGTTGCACCGAAAAGTGTATCAGGTCTTGTTGTATATACTGTGAGAGTGTCGCCTGTTGTAGTTGTGAAGTCAACCTCTGCACCTGTTGAGCGGCCTATCCAGTTTTTCTGCTGAGCCTTTACTCTGTCGGGATAATCAACAAGATCAAGGTCTTTGATAAGTCTGTCGGCATACTCTGTTATTTTCAGCATCCACTGTGACTTTACTTTTCTTACAACTTCACTTCCGCAGCGTTCACAAACGCCGTTTACAACTTCCTCGTTTGCGAGAACGCATTTACATGATGTACACCAGTTTACAGCCATTTCCTTTTTGTATGCAAGACCGTTTTTGAAGAGCTGGAGGAATATCCACTGTGTCCATTTGTAGTATTTGGGATCAGTTGTGTTTATTTCCCTGCTCCAGTCGAATGATATGCCGAGTGCCTGAAGCTGGCTCTTGAAACGTGCAACATTCTTTGCTGTAACTGTTTTCGGGTGTACATGATTTTTGATAGCATAGTTTTCTGTCGGCAGACCGAAAGCGTCCCAGCCTATCGGATAAAGTACGTTATAGCCCTGCATTCTGCGTTTTCTTGAAACGATATCAAGTGCAGTGTATGAACGGGGATGTCCTACATGAAGTCCCTGACCTGACGGATAAGGGAATTCTATAAGTGCATAGAACTTTTCCTTGCTGCTGTTTTCTTCTGCGTGGAAGATGCCTGCATCTTCCCATTTTTTCTGCCATTTTGATTCGATACTTTTATGATCGTACTTCAAAATATTCCTCTCCTTTTTTATAATGCTTTTATTGTTTGTTCTGGTCAGGGAAAAGCTGCTCAAGCGGCAGTCCTTCTATATCAGAAACATCAATTTCTTCTCCGTCCTCCCAAAGACGTTCAAGATTATAGTATTCACGGGCTTCTTCCGAGAAAACGTGTACTACAACATCAACGTAATCAAGAAGTATCCATGAATCCGAGCGGTAGCCTTCTATATGGCTTACGCTTATGCCTTCGTTGTCAAGACGGAACTCAACATTGTCTGCGAGTGCCTTGACGTGTGTATTTGAAGAGCCTGCAGCTATTACAAAATAATCTGCGATAGATGATATGTCGCTTATTTTTATAAGCTTTATGTCTATACCCTTTCTTTCGCATAGTGCTTTAGCTGCATATCTTGCTGTTTCAAGTGATGTCATTCTTTTTCCTCCTGTTTATTTCTTGTTTTGTTTAAGTTTAAGTGCTGCCATTTCGTTATAGCCTGCAAATGTATCGGGAGCGATTGTCAGCTTTCTTTGTGCGAGGTCTGCCATAGTGAATGACATACCCTCGAGTACTGCTTCATCAAGGTCTTTGTCTGCGACTTTGCGCATTTTGTCAACACCCTCATAATCACGGTCGGCAGATGTGAAGTCGGCAATGAATATTACCTTGTCTAATAGTGTCATGCCCTCTCTGCCTGTTGTATGGTAGCGGATAGCGTCGATTATTTCACGGTCATCTATGCCAAGAACTACCTGTACATAGGAGCTTCCCGATATTGCATGCCATAGCTTCGGAGTACTTTTTTCAAGCTCGGAAAGCTGTATTCCTGCCTGAGCTATAAGCTGCATCTGTTCAGCGGCTTCAGATTCTTTTGTAGCGTCATGCAGTATGCCTGCTATTTCGGCTTTTCTGACATCTGCACCGTATTTTTTTGCAAGCCTTACAGCTTCCTTTGCAACGTTTTTTGAATGCTTGAAACGTGCGCTTTTCATTCTTTTAGAAATGATATCCTCATAATCTTTTACAGTCATATTATCAGCTCCAAAATGTCTATATCAATACTTATACATTATAACAAATTTAATTGCTATGTTCAAGTAATTGAAAGATAAAAGTTATTTTCCTGCAAAAAACAACAGCCGGCGGACAATATATCCACCGGCTGAAATATGAATATCAGTGCTTTGAGCCTTTTTTCTTTGACTTTTCAAAGTTCTGTTCATGCTCATTTTTTGCGGCAAGCTTTTTGTGGTAGCTTTTTATGCTTCTCATTTCCTCTTTTGTAAGCTCACGCCATTTACCCGGTTGGAGCATACCAAGTTTGACG
>JBGVAQ010000274.1:0-7903 GCA_045224775.1 Acutalibacteraceae bacterium
CAGGGCATGGCGCAGGGTATAGCGCAGGGTATAGCGCAGGGTATAGCGCAGGGTATAGCGCAGGGTATGTCACAGGGGATAACTAAAGGTATTGAACAGGGCAGGACAGAAGAAAGAAATATTATTATTGACAGTATGAGAAAAAATGGTCTTACCGAAGAACAGATAAAACTGATAATGGGTGACAATTAAATTTTGCGAATATTGACCGTAAGTTTTTGATAATAATTCAATAACATATTGAAAAAAATTTTATTTGTGTTATAATATATAGTGCTTGAGGCAAAAGCTCAGTGCTGTGCTTAAAGCTTATAAATCCCTGCTCGTTTTCTGACGCAGAAGAATTATCTGATGCGAAAGGCTCGAAACTTATAACACAGTTATTTTTCCGTGCCTTTCTACAGGCACGGATTTTTTTATTATTTTTTACAAAAGGAGATTTTACTATGGAAGAAAAGGTTTCAATCATCGGCATAATTGTTGAGAATAACGACTCTACCGATAAGCTCAATGAGCTTCTGCATGAATACGGAAGCTATATAATCGGCAGAATGGGTATTCCCTATCAGAAAAAGGATATAAATGTTATAAGCATCGTTCTTGATGCTCCCGTTGATGTTATAAATACTCTTTCGGGAAAAATAGGTATGCTTGACGGCATAAGCTCAAAAGTTGTCTGTTCAAAAGGCTGATATTATGAAAAGTCTTATAGACAAGCTTGAAAGGAACAGTGTGCTTTCAAAAGATGAGTACACGTTTCTGATAAGCGGTTTTGATAATGAAACATCTGAGTATCTTTTTGAAAAAGCAAGAAATATCCGTGAAAAATATTACGGTAAGGATGTCTATATCCGTGGACTTATAGAGTTCACAAGTTACTGCAAAAATAATTGTCTTTACTGTGGACTAAGATGCGGAAATAAAAATGCCCAGAGATACAGACTTTCAAAGGAAGATATTCTCGAATGCTGTAAAAACGGATATGAATTGGGATTCCGTACATTTGTACTTCAGGGCGGTGAAGATCCTTATTTCACGGATGAAAGAATGCTTGATATAATAAGCTCGATAAAGTCTGAATATCCCGACTGTGCACTCACACTGTCTGTCGGAGAAAAGAGCTATGAAACGTATAAAGCATTTTTTGATGCAGGTGCAGACCGTTATCTTTTAAGGCATGAAACAGCCGATAATGAGCATTATGCAAAACTGCACCCGAAGGAAATGTCTGCACTCAACAGAAAACGCTGTCTTGAAGACCTGAAAAGCATAGGCTATCAGGTTGGCTGCGGATTTATGGTCGGTTCACCGTATCAGACGGCTGAAAATTTAGCAGATGATATGCTTTATATAAAAAAATTACAGCCGCAGATGGTCGGAATAGGGCCGTTCATATCACAGCATGATACACCGTTTGCAGATCAGAAAAACGGTACTCTTGAACTTACACTTTTTATGCTCGGACTTCTCAGACTTACACTTCCGTATGCACTCATACCCTCAACTACCGCACTCGGAACTATACACCCTCTCGGCAGGGAAAAGGGCATACTTGCAGGTGCAAATGTAGTTATGCCGAATCTTTCACCTGTCAGTGTCAGGAAAAAATATCTTCTTTATGACAATAAGATATGTACAGGTGATGAGTCTGCGGAATGCAGGAGATGTCTTGAACAAAGAATGAGATCCATAGGTTATAATGTCGTCGTCAGCAGAGGCGACTGTGCCGACAAAAAATAAAAATACCGAAAGGAAGTAAATACTAATGGCATACGATCCGAAATCCCTTAAAGCAGAGGATTTTATCAATCACGAGGAAATACTTGAAACACTTGAATATGCAGAGAAAAACAAGCATAACCGTGAACTTATCGAACAGATACTTGAAAAGGCTGCTCCGAAAAAGACAAAAAGAGGTGTAGAGTGTGCAGGACTTTCCCACAGGGAAGCCAGTGTACTTCTTGCCTGTGATATACCTGAGCTTACAGAAAAAATGTATGCTCTTGCAAGAGAGATAAAGGAAGCTTTTTACGGTAACAGAATAGTTATGTTCGCACCGCTCTATCTTTCAAACTACTGTGTAAACAAATGTGTATATTGTCCTTATCACTATCAGAATAAGGAGATACCCAGAAAGAAGCTCACACAGGAGGAAGTAAAGCAGGAAGTAATAGCTTTGCAGGATATGGGACATAAGCGTCTTGCTATTGAAAGCGGTGAAGATCCCGTAAACAATCCGATAGAGTATATACTTGACTGCATAAAGACTATATACAGCGTACAGCACAAGAACGGTGCTATAAGACGTGTAAATGTAAATATAGCCGCAACAACTGTTGAAAATTATCGTAAGCTCAAAGAAGCAGGAATCGGAACATATATTCTGTTTCAGGAAACTTACCATAAGGAAAGCTATGAAAGACTTCATCCCGCAGGACCGAAGCATAATTATGCATATCATACCGAGGCTATGGACAGAGCAATGGAAGGCGGTATAGACGATGTAGGACTCGGAGTACTTTTCGGACTTGAGCTTTACAGATATGAATTTGCAGGAATACTCATGCATGCAGAGCATCTTGAAGCCGTACATGGTGTAGGTCCTCATACTATAAGCGTACCGAGAATAAAACGTGCATCAGACATTGATCCGTCAGTATTCGATAACGGCATTGATGACGATACATTCGCAAAGATAATTGCATGTATAAGAATAGCCGTACCATATACAGGAATGATAATCTCAACAAGAGAGAGTGAAGCATGCAGAGCCAAAGTAATGGGACTTGGTATTTCACAGATTTCGGGCGGTTCAAGAACATCAGTAGGCGGATATGCAGGCTATACCGCCGAGGAAAGACCTCACGACACAGAACAGTTTGACGTATCAGACCAACGCTCACTTGATGAAGTAGTACGCTGGCTAATGGAAAAGGGATATATACCGTCATTCTGTACTGCATGTTACAGAGAGGGCAGAACAGGCGACAGATTCATGGCACTCTGCAAAGTCGGACAGATACAGAACTGCTGTCACCCGAATGCACTTATGACATTACAGGAGTTCCTTACAGACTATGCTTCACCCGAAACAAAGAAGATAGGCGAGGAGCTTATTGCAAGAGAGATACTCAATGTACCCGATGAAAAACGCCGTCAGCGTGCTATCGAATACCTTGACGAAATAAAGACACAGGGCAAGCGTGACTTCAGATTTTAATCAATTTATAATTCATAATGCATAATTCATAATGTATTGTGTTTTTTCAAAGACTTCGTTTATTAACGAAGTCTTTGTTTGAAAGGGGAGATAAAATGAGCCTTAATTCAACACCATCTGCCGACAGGATACACATTTCATTTTTCGGCAGGAGAAATGCAGGTAAATCAAGTATAGTAAATGCCGTAACAGGACAGAAATTGGCTATTGTTTCAGATGTTCTGGGTACAACGACAGATCCTGTTCTGAAAGCAATGGAGCTTCTTCCGCTCGGACCTGTTGTTATAATTGATACTCCCGGTATAGACGATACAGGCGAGCTTGGCTCTCTGCGTGTAAAGAGGAGTTATCAGATGCTGAATAAGACAGATGTTGCAGTTATAGTCATAGATTCCGTTATCGGCAGAACAGACGAGGACAATGCGCTTATCGAAAGGATAAAGCAGAAAAACATACCGTATGTGATTGTTTACAATAAATCCGATATAAGTCAGTGCGGCATAAGCGGTGAAAATGAGATATCGGTCAGTGCGGAAAAGGGAACGAATATCAATGAGCTTAAAGAGCTTATTGCAAGTCTTGCAAAGACCGAAGAAAACACAAAGCATATAGTATCTGATATGCTTGAAAAGGATGACCTTGTTGTGCTTGTCGTACCGATAGACGAATCCGCACCGAAAGGCAGGCTTATACTTCCGCAGCAGCAGACAATAAGAGATATCATAGACCATCATGCATATACTGTTGTAACACAGGACACTGAACTTGTATCGGCTCTCGGTTCGCTTTCCAAAAAACCGAAAATGGTAATAACCGACAGTCAGGCATTTGCAAGAGTAAGCAAAGATACGCCTGATGATATAATGCTTACATCATTTTCAATACTTTTTGCAAATTACAAAGGAAATCTCAGACTTGCAGTCGAGGGAGTAACGGCACTTAACCGACTGCAAGAGGGTGACAGTGTACTTATTTCAGAGGGCTGTACACATCACAGACAGTGCGGAGATATAGGCACTGTAAAGCTGCCTAAGCTTATAAAGAAGTTTACGGGACTTGAAAATATAAATTTTGAGTGGACATCGGGAACGGAATTTTCCGAAGACCTGAAAAAATACAAGCTGATAATACACTGCGGCGGCTGTATGCTGAATGAGCGTGAAATGAAGTACAGACTGAAATGTGCAGAGGACGAGGGTGTGCCGATAACGAATTACGGCACAGCCATAGCCTATATGAACGGCATACTCAAACGCAGTCTTGCACCTTTTCCGGAAATAAGCAAAATACTTGATGATTAAAATAAGCAGGCACAGCAGCTCTTGAAAAAGAGAAGCCGTGCCTGCTTTTAATGTGCAGAAATATTTAAAAGAAAAGTCCTGTGCCGAATGCGGCAGCCGATGCGGCTATTGCAACGACTATCAGCGGCAGATCAAAATATGCAAGTACAAGAGCCGTGATAAATCCGGCAGCCGCTGTTATAAAGTTTCCTGTACTGTAGAAAATAGCCGGTATCGTCATGGCACTCAGTACAGCATAAGGAATGTAGTGAAGAAAGCTCCGTACAAATACGGACTTTATTTTTTTGCGAAAAAACGCAAACGGCAGCATTCTTATAAGATATGTAACGCCAGCCATAACTATTATGTAAAGTGCAATACTCATGCTTTCTCAGCCTCCTTTACAGGAAACAGCCATGCACCTATGAGTGAAGCCGATATACCGCAGATTATTACGACAAAACCGCTTGAAAGGAATGTCAGGAAATATCTGCAAAGCGTACTCATAACGGCGGCGAATGCAACGACAACGAATACACTTTTGTTTTTTGATGCCGGCGGCACTATTATGGCTATGAACATACCATAGAGCATTATGCCGAGTGCAGCTATGATATCAGCCGGAAGTATTTCTCCGGCGGCAGCACCCAAAAATGTACCGAATGTCCAGCCGGCAGTTGCAACTATTATTATTCCGTACATATACAAAGGTGTTATAGGCTTTTTCTTTGTCGCACATACGGCGAATATCTCATCTGTTATTCCGTATGCGGCAATAAACCTGTGACGGAGAGTAAAGCTTTTGTCAAGATTCTGTGAAAGTGAAAGAGCCATAAGCGCATATCTGAGGTTTATGACAAGCTGAACAAGAGCCATTTCGATAAGTGTGCCATGAGCGGCGATGATATTTACTCCCTCTGCCTGTCCTGCCGAGGTAAGATTTGTAAGTGAAATTATGAAGGCATTGAGTACGGATATACCAAGTCTTACAGCCGTTATGCCAAAACCGAAGGATTCCGAAAGATATCCGAGACCTATCGGTATACCGTCATTCATGCCTAAAATGAAATCCTTGTTTTTCATTATTTGATTATTCCCAGCGAGCCTAAGAAAAGTATAACGAGCATAACAGGGGAAACAAATTTTATCATAGCGATATAAAGTGCTTTCCTTCCGAATTTTTCACCGTTCTTTGTAGCCTCTTTGACGATAGTGACAGGCTTTACTATCCAGCCGATAAGTATGCATGTACCGATAGCAACCACAGGCATAAGTATATTGTTGCTGATATAGTCAAATATATCAAGTATCTGAGCGGTTGCACCGTTGGGGAGAGGAGCTTCAAAATAGAATACATTGTAGCCGAGGCATATTATTATACCTATAACAAGAGCTATGACGGTTTCGATTATTGTTGCAGTACGCCTTTTAAGACCGAAACGGTCCATTATGCTTGCAACAACAGCTTCAAGTATTGAAATAGCACTTGTAAGAGCGGCGAAGAATACCATTACAAAGAATACTGCACCGATGATATTTCCTATCCAGCCCATAGCGGCGAATACTTTCGGGAGAGCTATGAACATAAGTCCGGGACCTGCGTTTTGCAGACCTTCATCACCGAGGAATGCGAATACAGCAGGAATTATCATAATACCTGCAAGGAAAGCAACAGCGGTATCAAATATTTCGATATGATTAACGGATTTTATAAGGTTGCTGTCATCCTTGAAGTAAGAGCCGTAGGTTATCATAATACCCATAGCAACACTTATGCTGTAGAAAAGCTGTCCCATAGCATCAAGTACAACGAAGAAAAACTTTTTTGCATCCATGCCGTCAAAGTTCGGGATAAGATATACTTTTAAGCCTTCCATACCTGAGTGCTTGTCACCGTTTATGGTTATAGAGAAAACAGCTATTGCGATAACGAGTATAAGAAGTGCAGGCATAAGTATTTTTGATATAGACTCTATACCCTTGTTTACACCCATGAATATAATAAAAGCAACAGCCGCAAGGAATACGGCGGTAAGAATTATAGGTTCATACTGACCTGTAATAAAGCCAGTGAAATATTCTCCGCTGTTATCTGCAATAGATGCACCCTGACCGCTGCAGAAAAGGATTCCGTATTTAAGAACCCAACCGCCGATAATACAGTAATAAGGGAGTATCATAAACGGAACTATTGCAGCGAAGCCTCCTAAAAGCTTTGTAAATATATTCACACCTTTTTTAGTCTTTCCGCCTGCCGCTGTTTTGTACAGCTGAGAATAAGCGGTAAGCTCACTTTGTTTTGTCTTACGTCCGATAGATACTTCCGATACGAGCATTGCATATCCGAATGTAAGAGCGAGTATGAGGTAAACTAAAAGGAACAGACCTCCTCCGTCCTTAGCCGCAAGATACGGGAACCTCCAGATGTTTCCAAGACCGACAGCACTTCCCGCAGCAGCGAGAATAAAGCCGAGAGAGCTTGAAAACGAATTTCGTTTTTGAGTTGACTGACTCACCAAAAATTTCTCCTTTCGGGTTATTATTCAAATACCAATAATTCTAACATATCTTTATCATAAAATCAATTATAATTATGAATAATAATAAATAAAAAGCCGCTGTTACAAAAGCAACAGCGGCTAAAATTCAATTATGCATTATGCATTATGAATTATTAATTATCAAACGATACCCTGAGCGAGCATAGCGTCAGCAACCTTTACGAAGCCGGCGATGTTAGCACCTGCAACGAGGTTGTTGCCGAGGTTGTACTTCTCACAAGCAGCAACACTCTGCTTGAAGATGTTAACCATGATGTTTTCGAGCTTAGCATAAACTTCTTCCTCAGTGAATACGAGGTGTTCAGCGTTCTGAGCCATCTCGATGCATGAGCAAGCAACGCCGCCTGCATTTGCAGCCTTGGAAGGACCAACAACTACGCCGTTGTTCATGAGATACTCGATAGCTTCGTTTCTTGTAGGCATGTTAGCACCTTCGCAGAGGAACTTACAGCCGTTAGCAACCATCTTCTGAGCGTCCTCAAGATAGATCTCGTTCTGAGTAGCACAGGGGATATAGAGGTCAGCCTTAACGCCCCAGGGCTTCTCACCCGGGAAGAACTTAGCATTCGGGAACTTCTCTGCATAGGGAGCGCAGATGTTCTTACCGCTGCTTCTGAGCTCAAGGAGGTAGTCGATCTTCTCGCCTGATACGCCGTCTTCATCAAGGATGTAGCCGTCAGGACCTGAGATTGTGATAACCTTTGCGCCAAGCTCTGTGAGCTTCTTACATGTACCCCAGGCAACGTTACCGAAACCTGAAACAACAGCTGTCTTGCCTTCTAACTTCTCACCGAAGTGGTTGAGCATCTCTCTTGCATAGAATACGATACCATAGCCAGTAG
>JBGVAQ010000275.1:0-4176 GCA_045224775.1 Acutalibacteraceae bacterium
AATTATTCTTGACACAAATAAAAATAAATGGTAATATTCAGTTATAATTTACTGTTAAAGGAGAATCTGCCATGAAAGAAACAAGAACATGTCCGAAATGTGAAAGCAAGGATATCATTGTCATTGACGGCACCAGCGGTGCTTACGGAACAGGAAACAATATAAAAACCGGAATATCTCATTATTCATTTGTAAAGGTAAACCGTTATGTCTGCTGCAAGTGCGGCTTTACAGAGGAATGGGTAGATAAATGGGATATCGGAAAGCTCCAGACCTCAGGTGTTGCACATCGCTGATCATAATATGCGCATACATCGGGACTGCTCAGGCAGTCCCTGTTTTTTACTGACAGAATAAAAAAGCTTCTGAGATACGGACTGTTGAAGTCGTATCTCAAAAGCTTTGATTTTTATTATTTATCTGCTTCTTTTACAGCGTCCTCATCAGTGTGTCTGATCTGAGCACGTTTTATTTTACCGCTGAAAGTTTTCGGAAGCTCGTCAACAAATTCTATAACTCTCGGATACTTGTAAGGTGCTGTGGTTCTCTTTACATGATCCTGAAGCTCCTTTTTAAGCTCATCACTCGGTTCATAGCCCTTTTTAAGTACGATAGTAGCCTTTACTACCTGACCTCTTACGGGATCAGGTACACCTGTTATAGCACACTCTACAACAGCATCATGCTCAATAAGTGCGCTTTCTACTTCAAACGGGCCTATACGGTAGCCTGAGCATTTTATAACATCGTCATTTCTGCCGACAAACCAGTAATAACCTTCACTGTCCTGCCATGCCATATCACAGGTATTATAATATGCACCAAGAAGCTTTTCATTTGTCATATCAGGATTGAGATAATATCCTGTGAAAAGTCCTGCCGGCGGATTGTTCTTTACGTCCATGATGCATATTGAACCTTCTTCGCCAATGCCTACTTCCTTGTCATTGCTGTCAAGAAGCTTTATATCATAAAGCGGTGAAGGCTTTCCGGATGAACCTATTTTTATAGGATCCCACTGAAAATCTGCAAGAAGAACAGAACCTTCAGACTGACCGAAGCCCTGATATATATTATGTCCCGTGAACTTCTTCCATTTTGTATTTACTTCCGGATTGAGCGGCTCGCCTGCTGTTGCCCAGTGCTGTATTGAAGAAAGATCGTATGATGCAACATCTTCAAGAAGCATGAATCTGTACATTGTCGGCGGTGCACAGAAGGTTGTAAGCTTATACTTTGACATCTTTTCGAGAAGCTTTGCAGGTACGAATTTATCCATATCATATGCAAATACAACAGCGCCGCATATCCACTGACCGTATATCTTTCCCCAGCCGAACTTTGCCCAGCCTGAGTCGCTTACACTCATGTGCAGCTTGTTTTCCTGAACCTGCTGCCAGTACTTTGCGGTAACTATATGACCGATAGGATATACAAAACTGTGCTGTATCATCTTCGGCATACCCTCTGTACCCGATGTGAAGTACACAATCATTATATCATCCTTGACAGTTGCCTGATCGTCTGTCGGTCTTTCAAACACATCAGACTTATCCTCTATTTCCTTTTCAAAGAATGCCCAGCCATCTCTTGGCTCACCTACAACTATATGATTTTCAAGTGTAGATATATAGGGGATAGACTCTTCTACCTGTCTGATAACAAAGTCATCATTGACACATATTACAGCCTTTACCTTTGCGGCATTTCCTCTGTATACTATATCTTTCTTTGTGAGCTGGAGAGTACTCGGTATGATAACAGCGCCGAGCTTATGGAGTGCAACAGCACATACCCAGTATTCCCAGCGTCTTCTGAGTATCATCATTACAACATCGCCTTTTTTTATGCCGATGCTTCTGAAATAATTAGCTGCCTTATTTGACAGCAGACTTATATCTTTAAATGTAAAGGCCTTTTCTTCGTCATGGTCATTACACCAGACAAGTGCCTTTTTGTTCTCGTCCTGCTTTGCCCATTCATCAACAATATCATATCCGAAGTTGAAATTATCAGGGACATTCACCTTATAGTTCTTCTTGAAATCCTCATAGGAATCGAACTCAATGCGAGGTAAGTATCTGTCAAGCAGCATTTTCAATTCTCCTTTTTTGTTTTTCATAAAGCCGGACAGACCGCTAATTTGCATTTTAGCATTATTATGTATAGTGTAATACAATAATGCTTTATTTTTGCAAAATAATGGTTTAATCGGGCTGATTGATAGTTTAACATAAGTTTATTTCCATGTCAAGATACTATAATATAAATTTTGGCTATTATAGTGCTGATTTTTAAGACAACACACTGCATAACAATATTACAAATATCACACAATAGCATATATCCTGCCGTCAAATTCCTTTGATGATATATCTCCGCCTATAAACATTCCGTCACATACTAATAAAGTTATAATAGTATCATTAGTTTCCGATATGATATCCGCAGTATATTTCACACATTCTTTACCTTTATAATCCGAAAGGTCGGTGCCGATATTTTTCTGCAGCAAGTTATATTTTTCGTACAATTTATTGAATTTTTCGGGTATCCTTACATTATGCTTTACAATAGTACTTTTGTCAGTTCTGATATTAAAAAAATCTGCTATGCGTTCAATGTCATCATCGCATTTTACTTTCATATCCAGCCTTCTGCCGTCTATTTCGGCAAATCCTTCGCCTTTACAGGATATTAATGCACAAAATATCAGTGCTGCCGCAAGTAATGTCAGAAACACGGCAATAAAAGCTTTTTTGCGTCGGGATATATTTTTATTCAATGTAAAAACAACCAAACCTCTTTCACCTCTCCACTGACTATATATACAATACTACAAGCTTTCCGACATTCAGAATAAATGCATCCTCTCCAAACATATAATAATCAAGGCAGCAGCCAAAATACAAAAAACATGAGGTGACGAAAATGAATGTACCCTTTACTCATCAGGTCGGAGCACCGTTCTATCCCTTCGGCACTTCCGATCCGTATGTCACGACTCAGGCACGTGTAATGCCCTCTCAGTTTTCCTTTCCCACTATGCCGATGGCATGTACTTTTATACGCAATCTGAATTATGACGGCGAAAATTCTTTTATCTGACTTTTTCTCCCTGCACATTCCTGCGGTGTGCAGGGACTTACTTATTAATATGTACGCTCAAAAAAATAATTCATATTCTAAAATTTTTTTTAAAAAAAGTGTTGACAAAACAAAAAAGATGTGTTATTATTATGAAGTCGTCGGGAGAGACAACACGATGACAGATAAGCTGGTGTAGCTCAGTTGGTAGAGCAGCTGATTTGTAATCAGCAGGTCGGGGGTTCAAGTCCGTCCACCAGCTTTATTCTATGGGAGAGTTCCAGAGCGGTCAAATGGGGCAGACTGTAAATCTGTTGCTTCGGCTTCGGTGGTTCGAATCCACCCTCTCCCAGAAATAAAAAACCTGTCACATCAGTGACAGGTTTTTTATTTCTGTATTATTCATTAAAAAAACTTGCAGGCATAGTATATCGGTAGTACTTCAGCTTCCCAAGCTGATCGGGCGGGTTCGATTCCCGTTGCCTGCTTAAGCGAAAATCCTGTCACTTGCGTGACAGGATTTTCTAAATGAATACTGAAAACTTAAAACTGAAAAATGAATAATGATTGAGGGACCGGCAGATACTCGGAATCCGGAAAATATAATAAAAATCAGAAGCTATAATGAAAGGAACTTCACTTATGGATATACTTGAAAAGCTGTACTCAATGCAGGACGAAAATTATGCCTTATTTCAAGCAAAACTCACGCCGAATATACCGCCGGAAAAATTTATAGGTGTGCGTGTGCCGGAGTGCCGCAGGCTTGCAAAAACGCTTTCCAAAGAAAGTGATATTTCCTCTTTTCTTGACAGCCTGCCGCATTCATACTATGACGAAAATATTCTCCACGCTCTTTTGATATCCGAAATAAAAGACTATGATAAATGTATATACGAACTTGAACGCTTTCTGCCGTATGTCGATAACTGGGCAGTATGCGACATCATTTCTCCAAAGCCCTTCAAAAAACATAAGGATAAACTTATCGTCAAAATAAAAGAATGGTCGGCTTCAAATCATACATACACTTGCAGATTCGGTTTAAGAATGCTCATGTCGCATTTTCTTGATGAAGATTTCAAGCCG
>JBGVAQ010000276.1:0-8416 GCA_045224775.1 Acutalibacteraceae bacterium
GAAAAATTCATATTTGTTCTGTTGTTCTCACTTTTCTTCGGAATACTCAATACTATCCCATCAATCAGATATATGATAATAACCACCGGTTTTGATATAAAAACCTGCTGTCTTATATTCTCGATAATAACCGGTTCGGCACTGCTGATGTTTGCAATAGATCTGCCGCTTATATTCAGATTCGGAACAAAAACAGGAAATATCGTTTTTATGATACTGTTCCTCCTTTTTGCAGGAACAGTCGCAATAGGCTCGGCATTTTTGGCAAGTGCAGGAAAACTTAACAGCACACTTGATGATTTGAACAAAGCAGATCATCTTATTGCCGCACTTATAATAATTGCAACCTGTGCCGTATTATACGTTTTGTCTTGGCTGCTGTCGGCGGCTATATACAAAAAGAAAGAGCTTTGATGCTATCGGAAAGGAGCTTGAAATATGAAAGGCTTGCTGCTCAGAGGTTTTTTGCATTTGAAAAAACCTTCTGTTATTATTCTTGCTTTATTACTTGCAGCCTTTGGCATAGGCATGGTTTTTTTAACGCTGATGAACAAAAATTCATATCAGGACGAAACAGAAATGCTGTTAAGCAACTGGTATGCGGGTGCATTTATATGCGTGTGTATATCGCTTATTTTTATGAGCAGTTATATGGACGATTACTCTACAAAATGGAATATTTACTGTGAGATACTCCCCGTAAAAACAGGAACCCGTGTTGCATCAGGCTTTGTATTTGCCGCTATAGTAAATGTAATATCTGCAATTCTCGCCTCTTTTGAACCGCTTGTACACTGTATCGCTAAAAATTGTTTCAGCCTTGACCAGTATATATTCGGCATAACAACCTTATTCTGTGCCGCACAGTTCATTATATCAATATACCTGATATTTACTATGATATTCAAAAAATATTCTATATTTGCATTAATGGGAGTAATGTTTCTTTTAGGCTTATCCTTTGGAAGTTCAAATATTTTATTCCGCATAGATAAATTAATACAGGACATAGCTGAATATCTGAACGGAAAGAACCTTATACTTGTTTTCCTTGCAGAGCTTGTATTTATTGCCGCACTCACCGCACTGTTACATTTCATAACCGTATTCATCTGCAAAAACATAAACAAATGGCTCAGAGCGATAAAAAATAAATAAAATCTCAGCCGTACAGTACCGTATTTTTTGGTGCTGTACGGCATTCTTATTATTGAAATTATGAATAAATAGGAATATAATGTTATAGGTATAATAACAAGGAAATACAAATCGGAGAGGACTGTTCTATATGGAAAACAATATTCAAAGATTTCTGGAAGGCTTAAACGGTAAGACTATAGCACTTTGCGGTATAGGCGGAAGTAATCTGCCGCTGATACAGCTTTTCGGCAAATATGGTGCAAGGGTGCTTGCATGTGACAAGCGTGACAGAGAGGCTTTGGGCGAGAATGCCGAAAAAGCCGAAAAAGCCGGCGCAGAATTAAGACTCGGTGAGGATTATCTCAAAGACCTCAAAGCTGACATAATTTTCCGCACACCAGGTATGAAATACTACATGGATGAGCTTGTCGAGGCACGAAAAAACGGTGCGGCAGTAACAAGCGAAATGGAAGTGTTCTTTGATCTCTGCCCGTGCAAGACAATAGCCGTAACAGGCAGTGACGGAAAGACAACAACTACGACTATAATTTCCGAAATACTCAAGGCTCAGGGATATAACGTGCATCTCGGCGGAAATATCGGTCATCCGCTCCTCCCCGATATAGAATATATCTCACCCGATGATGTCGCAGTCGTTGAACTTTCAAGTTTCCAGCTCATTTCCATGAGGAAAAGCCCCGACATTGCCGTTGTCACCAATCTTGCACCCAATCATCTTGACATACACAAGGATATGCAGGAATATATAGACTCAAAGAAAAATATCGTACTTCATCAGAATGCATTCGGAAAGGCTGTACTCAACCTTGACAATGACATATCAAATTCATTCGAGGAATACACAAGAGGTCAGACCTTTAAATTTTCAAGGAAAAACAAGGTCGAAAACGGTGCATATCTTTCCGAAGAAGGAAATATGGTAATGAACTTCTACGGCAAGGAAACAGTTATAATGAATGCCGATGATATAATGATACCGGGACTTCACAACATAGAAAACTATCTTGCGGCAATATGTGCGGTATGGGGAATGGTATCACCCGAAACAATAAAGTATGTTGCCGAAAACTTCAACGGTGTAGAACACAGAGCCGAGCTTGTAAGAGTACTTGACGGTGTAAGCTACTACAATGACGCTATCGGAACAAGCCCGACAAGAACAATAAAAGGTACACTTTCACTTTATGGCAGAAAGATAATACTTATCGCCGGCGGATATGACAAACACCTTTCATATGATGAAATGGGTGCAATAGTACCCGATAAAGTAAAGGTACTGATACTTTTCGGTGCTACCGCCGACAAAATAGAAACTGCAACAAAAGCATCGCCTGCCTACAGCGAGGGTAATCCGGTAATAATCCGTGTAAATAACATGGAAGAAGCTGTTGCGGCAGCAAAGGAAAATGCTGTAAGCGGTGATATCGTGTCAATGTCACCTGCAAGCGCAAGCTTTGATATGTACAAGAATTTTGCTGAAAAGGGACAGCACTTCAAGCGTCTTGTAAACGAGCTTAAAGCCTGAATAAATATAAATTTAAAAATAAAAAACAAGCACGGCAGACCTTTTACGGAATGCCGTGCCTGTTTTGTTTTATGTCATATCAGCTGAAATCGTGAGTCGGATGTACAGGCTCTGTACACTCTATCTCGACATCACTGTAACGGTGCATACCTGTTCCGGCAGGAACAAGCTTACCGATAATTACGTTCTCTTTAAGTCCCATGAGCGGGTCAGACTTGCCCTTTATAGCTGCGTCTGTAAGAACTCTTGTTGTTTCCTGGAATGATGCTGCTGAAAGGAATGAATCCGTTGCGAGAGATGCCTTTGTGATACCGAGAAGGAGCGGAGTATATGTTGCTGTGGCAAGACCTTCCTCACCCTCTGCTATTCTCTTTTCAACGGCTGCATTTGCTGCATAGTACTCGCCCTTGTCAACAAGTGAACCGGGAAGAAGATCTGTGCTGCCTGCATCCTCTATTCTTATCTTACGCATCATCTGACGGACGATTACTTCGATGTGCTTATCGTTGATATCAACACCCTGCATACGATATGCACTCTGTACCTCTTTGATAAGGTAGTCCTGAACGGCTGCTGTACCCTTGATAGTAAGTACATCATGCGGATTGACAGAACCCTCTGTGATAAGGTCACCGGCTTCGATGATCTGTCCTTCCTCGACTCTTGTTCTTGAGCCGAACGGAATAAGATACTCTTTCTTCTCGCCTGTTTCAATATCGGTTATAACTGCATGACGGTTCTTCTTGATCTCCTCGAATGTAACCTTGCCGCCTATCTCACTGATGATAGCAAGATGCTTCGGCTTTCTTGCTTCAAAGAGCTCTTCGACACGGGGAAGACCCTGTGTGATATCCTCACCGCCTGCAACACCGCCTGTATGGAACGTTCTCATTGTGAGCTGTGTACCCGGCTCACCGATAGACTGTGCTGCGATGATACCAACAGCCTCACCTATTGTTACGGGCATACCGTTGGCAAGGTTTGAGCCGTAGCACTTCTTGCAGACACCATGCTGAGCACGGCAGTCTATGATAGAACGTATCTTTATAGAGGTTATGCCTCTGCTTACGATTATATCTGCATCATTGTCATCCATCATCTTGTTTGAAGATACAAGAACATCGCCTGTTTCCTCGTCTATAAAGTCTTCGCAGAGATATCTGCCTAAAAGTCTTTCATGCATAGGCTCGATAATGGAGTTGCCGTCCTTGAGGTCATATACAACGATACCGTCCTTTGTACCGCAGTCTTCTTCTCTTATGATTACTTCCTGCGAAACATCAACAAGTCGTCTTGTAAGGTAACCTGAGTCGGCTGTACGGAGTGCTGTATCGGCAAGACCTTTACGGGCACCACGGGATGAAATAAAGTATTCAAGTATGTTAAGACCTTCACGGTAATTAGCTCTGATCGGGATTTCGATAGTCTTACCTGATGTATTTGCGATAAGACCACGCATACCTGCAAGCTGTCTGATCTGGCTCATAGAACCACGGGCACCTGAGTCAGCCATCATGAATATCGGGTTATATTTGCCGAGGTTTTTCTGAAGAGCATCTGTAACGTCATTTGTTGCCTTTTCCCATATCTTGAGGACTTTTTCATAACGCTCCTGATTGGACATGAAGCCTCGTCTGAACATCTTTGTTACCTTGTCGATCTCAAGTTCAGCGGCTGCGATTATCTCCTTTTTCTTAGGCGGTATTTCAGCATCACATACTGCAACTGTTATTGCGCCCTTTGTGGAGTATTTATAGCCCTGTGCCTTTACATCGTCAAGAACACGGGAAGTAAGCTGTGTACCATGCTTTTTGATACACTTATCTATTATCTTTCCGAGAGCCTTCTTACCTACAAGGAAGTCTATCTCGTATTTCATAAAGTTTTCGGGGTTGTTTCTGTCAACATAGCCGAGATCCTGCGGTATCGGTCTGTTGAAAATGATACGTCCTACGGTAGTATCAATAAGAACAGTCTTTTTGATACCGTTCCATTCGCCGGAACGTCTTACTTTTATCTTTGCATGAAGTCCTACGGCACCTGTTTCGTATGCCATTATAGCTTCATCTGTATCTCTGAATACCTTACCTTCACCAAGTTCGCCGTCCTTATCAAGTGTAAGGTAGTATGAACCGAGTACCATGTCCTGTGTAGGAACGGTAACAGGCTTACCGTCAGAGGGTTTAAGAAGGTTGTTTGCTGCAAGCATAAGGAAACGTGCCTCAGCCTGTGCTTCCGCAGAAAGCGGAACATGTACAGCCATCTGGTCGCCGTCGAAGTCAGCGTTAAATGCCGTACAAGCAAGCGGGTGAAGTTTAAGAGCCTTACCTTCTACAAGTACAGGCTCAAATGCCTGAATGCCGAGTCTGTGAAGTGTCGGAGCACGGTTGAGCATTACGGGATGACCTTTGATAACTCTTTCGAGTGCGTCCCATACCTCAGGCTTCGCACGTTCTACAGCCTTTCTTGCTGCCTTTATGTTCTGAGCGTGACCGCTCTCTACAAGTATCTTCATTACAAACGGCTTGAAAAGCTCAAGAGCCATTTCCTTAGGAAGACCGCACTGATACATTTTAAGCTCAGGGCCTACAACGATAACAGAACGTCCGGAATAGTCAACACGCTTACCGAGAAGGTTCTGACGGAAACGTCCCTGCTTACCTTTAAGCATATCTGAAAGTGATTTAAGTGCTCTGTTGTTAGGACCTGTAACAGGTCTGCCACGTCTGCCGTTGTCGATAAGTGCATCGACAGCTTCCTGAAGCATACGCTTTTCGTTCCTGATGATTATATCGGGAGCATTGAGTTCAAGAAGTCTGCGGAGACGGTTGTTTCTGTTTATTACTCTGCGGTAGAGGTCGTTAAGGTCGGAAGTTGCAAAACGTCCGCCGTCAAGCTGTACCATAGGACGAATATCAGGCGGTATAACAGGGATAACATCAAGTATCATCCATTCGGGGCGGTTGCCTGACATACGGAATGATTCAACAACTTCAAGCCTTTTGAGTATGCGTACTCTTTTCTGTCCCGAAGCGCCTTCAAGCTCTTCTTTAAGCTCTACCGAAAGCTTTTCGAGGTCGATATTTTTAAGGAGCTTCTGGATAGCCTCAGCACCCATCATAGCCTCAAAATCGTCCTCATACTTTTCCTTCATGTCCCTGTATTCCTTTTCACTCAGGCACTGCTGGAGTGAAAGCTCACGGAAAGCATCGCTTTCGGGATCTATATCTGTAACTATATACATTGCAAAGTAGAGTACTTTTTCAAGTGTACGGGGTGATATATCAAGGATAAGACCCATTCTTGACGGGATACCCTTGAAATACCAGATATGAGAAACAGGAGCGGCAAGCTCTATATGTCCCATTCTCTCACGGCGAACCTTTGAACGTGTTATCTCAACGCCGCAGCGTTCGCAGACTCTGCCCTTGAAGTGTATCTTCTTATACTTTCCGCAGTGACATTCCCAGTCCTTCTGAGGACCGAATATTGCCTCGCAGAACAAACCTTCTCTTTCAGGTTTAAGAGTACGGTAGTTAATGGTTTCGGGCTTCTTGACCTCGCCGTATGACCACTGTCTGATAAGGTCAGGTGATGCCAGTCCTATTTTTATTGATTCAAACTCATTAAATTCCATTAATCATTGTCCCCCTCTAACTGATCAAAGCCAAGATCGTCATCTTCACTCGCATAGAAATCCTCTTCATAATCGTCCTCATCACCAAACAGATCATCTTCATTGTCTGCATCCTTGATGGTGTAGCCGTCCGGATCGTCATCTGTAAGTACATTCTTTTCATCAAAGTCTGTATTTGCCGGTATGATATCATCATCTGTATCCTGACGAAGATCTATCTCATTGTTATCCTTATCGAGTACCTTTATATCAAGAGCAAGCGACTGAAGCTCTTTTATAAGAACCTTGAATGATTCGGGAACACCCGGCTTCGGTATGCTCTGACCTTTTACGATAGCCTCAAATGCCTTGACTCTGCCTACAACGTCATCGGACTTGACTGTAAGTATTTCCTGAAGTGTATAAGCTGCGCCGTAAGCTTCAAGTGCCCATACTTCCATTTCACCGAAACGCTGACCGCCGAACTGGGCTTTACCGCCGAGAGGCTGCTGGGTTACGAGTGAGTACGGACCTGTGGAACGTGCATGTATCTTATCATCAACAAGATGATGGAGTTTAAGGTAATACATGTAACCTACTGTTACGGGGTTATCGAAATATTCGCCGGTTCTGCCGTCCTTGAGCCATATCTTGCCGTCCTCGCTTATGCCTGCATCACGGAAGCACTGGAAAATATCCTGCTCGTGTGCGCCGTCAAATACGGGAGTCATTATCTTCCAGCCGAGTGCCTTTGCAGCATAGCCGAGATGTACTTCAAGTACCTGACCGATGTTCATACGTGAAGGAACGCCGAGGGGGTTAAGAACGATATCAAGCGGTCTGCCGTCTGGGAGGAAAGGCATATCCTCTTCGGGAAGTATTCTCGAAACGACACCCTTGTTTCCGTGACGGCCTGCCATCTTGTCGCCGACCTGTATCTTACGTTTCTGTGCTATATAGCAGCGTACAACCTTATTTACTCCGGGAGCAAGCTCATCGCTGCTGTTTTCCTTTGTGAATATCTTTACATCTACGATGATACCATACTCACCGTGAGGAACTCTGAGTGAAGTATCACGCACTTCTCTGGATTTCTCACCGAATATAGCTCTGAGGAGTCTTTCCTCTGCGGTAAGCTCTGTTTCGCCCTTAGGCGTTACCTTACCTACAAGGATATCACCTGCATGTACCTCTGCACCGATATGGATTATACCGTTCTCGTCAAGGTCTCTGAGCTGGTCGTCACCGATATTCGGAATATCTCTGGTTATTTCCTCAGGGCCGAGCTTTGTATCTCTTGCCTCTGTTTCGTATTCTTCGATATGGATTGATGTATAAACGTCCTCACGAACTATTTTCTCATTGATAAGTACAGCATCCTCGTAGTTGTAGCCTTCCCATGTCATAAAGCCGATAAGAGCATTCTTACCAAGACTTATCTCACCGTTGCATGTAGCCGGACCGTCTGCAAGGACTTCATTTGCTTCTACTCTCTGACCGACATCAACTATCGGAACCTGATTTATACATGTACCCTGATTGGAACGTACAAACTTTGTAACTTTAAAGGTCTGTACTCTGCCTGAGTCGTACTGTACCTTTATCTTGTCTGCACTTACATATTTTACAACGCCTGCTTCTTCAGCAAGAATACAAACGCCCGAGTCAACACCTGCTTTGTATTCCATACCTGTGCCGACGATAGGAGATTCTGTTACAAGGAGCGGTACTGCCTGACGCTGCATGTTAGAACCCATGAGAGCACGGTTTGCGTCATCGTTTTCGAGGAACGGGATCATAGCTGTAGCTACCGAAACAACCATCTTAGGCGAAACATCCATGTAGTCTGCCTTTTCCCTCTCGACTTCAACGAATTCATCCTTGTATCTGCCGACTATTTTCTTGTGTACGAAACGTCCGTCAGCATCGAGCGGCTCATTAGCCTGTGCAACGATATAGTTATCCTCGATATCAGCCGTCATATACTGAACTTCGCTTGTAACTATGCCTGTTTCCTTGTCTACCTTGCGGAACGGTGCCTGTATAAGACCGTATTCGTTTATTTTTGCGAATGTTGCAAGATATGAGATAAGTCCGATGTTAGGACCTTCAGG
>JBGVAQ010000277.1:0-4266 GCA_045224775.1 Acutalibacteraceae bacterium
TGTCATTCCGAACGCAGTGAGGAATCTTTTAAGATCCTTCGCTTACGCTCAGGATGACAGGCTGTTTGCAGAATTTTTCAACTGAAAATATACTTGATGGGAAACTGCATGGAGAACTCCCTCCGGCACTTCGTGCCACCTCCCTCAATGAGGGAGGCTAAGAATATATCAACTCACAGTTGATATATCATACCAACAGTTGATAAACAAAACAAACGGTTGCTTGTTTTATTTATAGTTTTGTTTTATAATGTACTCAACGGGAAAAAATTACCCCATATTTTTTGAATTGATCAAAGGAGGAGCTTTATGAAAACAAAACAGATACTTGCAGGACTTTTATCCGCTGCATTATGCGTATCATTATTGACAGCCTGCGGAAAGAATGAGTCCAAAAATGAACAGAGTAAGCAGATTACTCAAAGCTCAGCAAGCGAACAGTCCAAGGAAAGCAAATCAGGTGACCAGTCAGAGCAAAGCAAATCAGACGATAAGTCAGAACCGAGTAAAACCAATGAACAGTCCGGACAGACCAAAACGGAAAACTCCAAAACACACACCTTATATATCCGTGACAACGGGAAAACCCCCGAAATGACAGCTGTATTTTTCAACTCGGCAAGCGGCGAAAGTGAAAATGTCGCTATGAAAAAGACGGGCGAGGGCAGCGACTACTTTACATATTCCTGTGAGGGCAACACCGAAAAATACAATATGGTACGCCTCAAATACAACGACAGGGAAAGCATGGATATTGCTTTCAACAACTTCATAAGCGGCTGGTATCTGTGGAATGATGAGCTTCTTCCCTATGTTGAGGGTAAGGAACCAAAATATGATCCTCAATATGAAACAAAGTCATTCAAGTTTCAGGACACTGACAAAGATGTATATATATGGACACCTGCTGACTATGATGCAAAGTCAGCCGATAAGTATTCAACAATATATATGATAGATGGTCAGTCAACAATTTCAACCAAGCTTTCGGCAGAATATGACACTTCATATCAGGTATGGAACGTATGCGAGCATGTGGAAAGCATGATGGCTGTAACAGACAACAAGGCTATAATAGTTGGTATAAACACAACCGAGAACAGATTCAACGATCTTACTCCCAATATCGGCGGAAACATGGTTACAGCTGAGGAAAACAGGAACGGTACAGCATTTGCAAACTTTGTATGCGATACCATAATACCGTATGTACAGGAAAATTACAACGTCTATAAAGATGCTGAACATACTTCAATAGCAGGCAGCTCAATGGGCGGACTTGAAAGCTTGTATATGGCTATTGAACATACAGATAAATTCGGTACGGCAGGCGTATTGTCACCGTCATTATGGAATGCTGATGAAGATTCATGGAAAGCATATTTTGACACAAAGAAAAATAACACCGATTTCCCGTTCCTCTATTTCTACAGCGGCAGCTTCGGTCAGGATACAGGCTACTGCACAGAACCGGTCTATAATGCTATGATAGACAGCGGTTATCCAAAGGATAAGCTTGTATTCAACAAGAATGAAAAAGCTGAACACTTTGTTCCGTTCTGGAGAAACGTTTATCCGGAATTCCTTGAGGCTATGTTCACTCATAAGGTATCCGGTCTTGAGTGCGGCGTTAAAGTAACATATGAGGACAGAACGCCTCCTGATATGCCATCAGATCCCAATGCTTCAGATATTCCCGACAGATCAGACGATACAAGACCTGAAAGCATAACAAAATATATTTTCTATGATAACAGCGAAACAAAATGGGACAAGGTTTATGCTTACTGGTGGGGCGGCGTAACCGATGATTATGCAAAGAATATGGTAACCGGCGAGGATTACGGCGGACCGTGGCCGGGCATACTCATGGAACAGATCGAAGGCACAGATATCTATAAAATAGCTGCTCCTCAAGGTCCTACAGGCTTCATATTCAATTCCGGTGTAACAGATGAGGAAGTACTTAAGGGTGTAACTGCTTATCAGACTGTAGGCCTTACATATAATTCCGCTGTCAATGCCGGTCAGATATACAAGATAGATATATCACAGGATCCGAAGCCCGGACGTGGCGTTGAAAAGACAAAGTACAAATATCCGGCAGGAACATGGACAGATTACTATGGCAGCGAAAACGGATAATTCTTTATAAACACACAAAAAACTCTGACCGCAAGCAATTTGCAGGTCAGAGTTTTTATTATGTAAATATATTTATCTGTGGTGTCCGCTGCCCGAACTGTCGGAGCTGTTTGAATTAGAATCATTATAACTGTTATTGCTATAGCTGCTGTTGTCATATCTGTCATTATCATACGATGAAGAACGGCTTGAAGTACGTGTTGTTCTGGTTTTTCTGTAGCTCCTGTTTCTTGATGAATTGTTATAGTAACTGTCATTATGGTTGTTATTATAATTGTTATAGCAGCTGTCATTATAGTTGTTATTATAATTGTTATGATATGAATTATTGTAACCATTATCATTATAATAATTATGGTAATTACTGGTTTTATTTTTAAAATTATTAACTTTTCTCTTTATAGATGAAAATATCATAGAAACTACAATAAAAGCAATAAAGCCTATTATAGCCGCTGAAGGTATATTTTTAATAAAATCCTTGATCTCTGAAAACGTATCGCTTTTTGAATTCTGTACATAGTCAGCGTCATCCACATAATAGCTGCTTGCAGAATAGCTGGTTACTGTTTCGAGTGAATATCCCATACGCTCAATTTCAGAAAGTCCGTTTAGAATACCCTTACGCACCTTTTCGGAATATATCGGTTCTGTACTTTTCGGGAGATATTTATACATTGCATTGAGTATCTTGTTTCTTTTGGTTTCGGTAAAGACATTCTGTGCCATGTTGAATGCCCGTATATAATCATATGCAGGTGAATATCCCTCAAAATCAATATATATGAACAAAGCATCGGAAGAATCACCAAACAGTTTCTTTCCGGCTTCATATGTATATCTTTCAGTTTCGGTATCCGTCCTGTAATTTCCGCCGACATAAACGGCTATTTTAAGATCAAGTGATTCGGCCAGGGAACTTATTTTTGCGTATATCTCATTTGCCATTGCATTTGTCAGCACATAGGCTTCATCCTTAAAAAAGGCTATGTCTGACTTACAGGGAGACAGCAGAGATGGAACAATATCCATAGCATCGTAATCGAAATCGGTTTTCGGAGTAACGGGTTTATCGGTGGCTGCATAAACCGTAGTTGTAAACATCATAAAAAAGCATAATGTCAATAATAATCCTATGATCCTGCGTTTGATAACGACCACTCCTTTCAAAGCATCACACCAATAGCATCAAAACATTCTATTTTACTGTGCTGTTGTTCGCTGATAGTTTTTATACTGATTCTTATATCTTTCACTCAGTTTCAGTGTATCGCCTGAAGCTATATAGTCAAAATCATTATATCCGCCATCCTTATAATCAATATGAATGCTGTTGCCACGAAATTTATATGTAAACTGATCTTTTGAGCTTGTAAAGCCTTCCCAATAGGCACTGTGCTGATAATTAGGCACAGAAGCCTTTGTTCCCGTATTATCTGCATTAAAAGTATAGGTAAAGAAATATCTTTCACTTGGATCTTCATTCTTCCATGTACCTATAATTGCAGGATCAGAGCTTTTCTCTTCAACTGATGCAATACTGCTTTTTGAAGATGATGACGTAGTGCTGTTCTGAGAACATGCGGAAAATGAAAATGCGGTCAGTAATGCAAGTGCAGACAGAATAACGGTCTTTCTGATTTTACGGTAAGCCATAGTCACAAGCTCCTTTTTGATTTATAATATATTTACATTATAGCATCACATTATTATATTTTCAATCCGGTTTTTATTGATTATTTTTATAAAAAAATCGGCACATCATCAATACCGACAATATCAAAAATAAGTGTCCCTGTCATGCAATAAGTAAAGACAGGGACACTGTTTATTCGGAATGACAAGGTTTACAAGTTTTAGATTTTACCAAATATTAGAGCATTTAACACGCCAATAGGTTCATGTGACATACTCCCCCACCTGTAGAGGTGGGGGCTTCTCGCTCAAGTATGGTAGCCCATACAGTATCAACGAGCTAACCCCGTGTGTCCCACGGTTCTTGTTTTGATTTTTATGCTAGTGCTATTCTCATACCTTCATTTCGTATGTTTACAGCAGCGTTTACATCTCTGTTATGGTGTGTTTGACAACACGGGCAAATCCATTCTCTGACAGACAAAT
>JBGVAQ010000278.1:0-6862 GCA_045224775.1 Acutalibacteraceae bacterium
GGTAAAGAATAACCCCTATGTCCTGTTTACCATCAATGGCTTTGGTTTCAAAACCGTTGACGAGATTGCGCAAAAGACACACACGCCGCCGAATGATCCGTTGCGTATTATGGGAGCCTTGAAGTTTGTACTGACCGAAGCCCAGAACAACGGGCATCTCTGCATGGTGCAGGAGGAACTGCGTTTATCCGCTCATTCTATGCTAAATGAGGGCTTTGAGAACGAGGTCGTTTCGATGGAGGAAGTAACCTATGTTATTAAGCAAATGGCTCTTGACGGCACATTAAAAGGCGACAACGGCTATGCTTATCTTGCCTATAATTACGACAACGAGAGCTTTGCCGCCGGATGTATCAGGGCTTTGTTGTGTATCCGTGAGAAACCTGTTAATGTAGAATCGGCAATTATGGATTTTGAGAAAGGCAACTTTCCTTTTGCCGACAAGCAGAAAGAAGCTATCGAACAGTTTTTCAGGAATCGTTTTTCCGTCATCACAGGCGGTCCCGGAACTGGAAAAAGTACGGTTCTCAAAGCTATCCTTGAAGTGCAGCACAGTATCTATCCGAAAACAGATGTTCTGCTCCTTGCACCTACAGGAAAGGCAGCCAGACGCATGGCAGAAGCAACAGGACACGAGGCTTTCACGATACATTCCGGTTTGCACATTGGTGAAAATACAGGCATTGACAGCATTGAAAAGGTGCTGTCCGATGTTGTTATCGTTGACGAGGTTTCCATGTGCGATATGCGGCTATTTGCTATGCTTATGGCGGCGATAGACCCGACAAAGACAAAGCTGCTGCTTGTCGGAGACAGCGACCAGTTGCCAAGTGTTGGTGCCGGAAATGTACTGAACGAGCTTATCACCTGCGGAAAGGTTCCCGTAACCCGACTGAACCTTGTCTATCGTCAGGGAGCAGGCAGTATCATTCCTGTTAATGCAGAGAAGATCAATGCAGGCGACTCAAAACTGTCGTACAATCAGGAGTTTCGATTTATCCGTGCTGATGAACCAGAATTATGTTTTGATACAGTCGTTGCTCAGTACATTTTCGAGATTACGAATAACGGTATCGAAAACTGTTGCATCCTGTGTCCGATGAAGTCGAGGGGAATTAACTCCGTCAATGAATATAACAAACAGATTCAGGCTGCAATCAATCCGCCTGCACCGAATAATCCAGAGATCAGGCTCAAAAACACCGTTTTCAGGTTAGGCGACCGTGTTATGCAAACGAAAAACTCCGAAAATGTATCCAACGGCGAGACAGGCTTTATCGTTGAGATCAAAAAGGACGAGGACGATAACCAGCTTTGCGGCATCCGCTTTGACGGAAAGTCGGATGTGTTATGGTATTATCCGGAGGAAATGCAGAATATCACGCTTGCATACTCGATAACGATACACAAAAGTCAGGGTTCAGAGTTCAAATCGGTTATAATCCCTATGATGAAGAGCTTTTATATCATGCTCAAGCGAAACCTGCTCTACACAGCTGTTACCCGTGCCAAAAGCAAGGTGATTCTTGTCGGTCAGAGGGCTGCTGTTTTTATGGCTGTCAACAAAACCGAAACGGATAAGAGAAACACACAGCTTGGGAGGAGGATATAATTTCAAAAAGCAATTTACAATAGCAAAAAATATGGTATAATAATATTAAGATGATCGGAAGGATTGATTACAATGGCTAATGAATCTTTGGCAGATAACAGAACTGTCAAAAATAAAACCAAAGATAGTGTGTTTACCACGCTTTTCAAGGATGTCAACAATGTTTATACTCTTTACAGAGAGTTACACCCTGAAGACACAACTACAACGGTTAATGACATTCAGATTGAAACACTTGAAACCGTTCTGATAAATGAGATATATAATGATCTTGGATTTATCGTTAATTCCGGCGAGAAAGCAAAATTTGTTATTCTCGTTGAAGCACAAAGCAGATGGACAGATAACATGACGCTGCGTATGCTGTTCTATATTTCCGAGACATACCGCCGTTATCTGAAAGAAACCGAGCAGAGTGAACATCTTGAAAAAAGGGTGTTTCTGCCGAAACCGGAAATGTATGTTGTATATACCGGCAGCAAAAAAATATCCGATGAAGTGTCATTCAGTGAGACCTATTTTGACGGAGATTCTTCTCTTGACCTGAGGGTAAAGGTGCTGCGTCAGGTCGAAAAAAATACACTGCACGGACAGTACATCGGGTTCAGCAGGGTATATGATGAACAGCGCAGACTATACAGCAACAAGCTGGAATGTATCAAAGAAACCATCAGGATCTGTATAGAAGAAGGTTATCTTACAGAATTCCTTGACCAACACAAACAGGAGGTGACTACCATGCTGTCAGAATTATTTGATGAACAGGCACAGCGTGAACAGTACGACAAAGCAATCAGGAAAGAGAGTGAAGAAAGAGGTGTTCTAAAAACCCTTGTTTCACTTTTCAAAAAAGGTCTTTTAACTCTTTCTGAAGCCTCTAAACAGGCAGATATGTCAGAAAAGGAGTTTGAAGATTTGGTAGTGTCTATGCCGTAATGTCACATCAACAGGAGGTGACTACCATGCTGTCAGAATTATTTGATGAACAGGCACAGCGTGAACAGTACGACATTGCCGTAAAAAAAGAATTCAGAGCAGAAGGCAGAGCGGAAGGCAGAGCAGAAGGCAAAATTGAAGGTATACTCAGCACATTGGCAGGTTTGGTTAAAGACGGGATACTCACTTTGTCGGAAGCCGCAAAAAGAGCCAATATGACAAATGAAGAATTCGGCAAAAGAACAGGACTAACCGTATAAAGCATAATACAACAACGATTGCAGAGGAAGGATGATTCTTTCCTCTGCATTTTATTTTGAAAGAGAGTGCGAAAATGATTGATGCAGGAACAATATTACAGATGCTCCGCATGGAGCATCATATTACAAGACACGAATTGGCAAAGCAGTTTGGAACAACCTACGAAACCATAAAGAAGATCGAAGACAACAATGGTAATGTCCCCGATGAATGGCTGATCTATCTTTACAACAACTATGATCTGTCGCCGGAAGAACTTTATCTTTTAGAGTATATCTCCGATATGCCTGATGTGGACAATACAGAAGTCACTCACACATACAAGGGCTATACGGCTATTGCACGAGGACGACATTCCTTCAGCATCAGAAGGGCCGATGGTATCGAAGTAATGCATACAAGCAGCCGTTCAAAAAAAGTTATGACTACGGCAGACATGGAAAATGCTATTGACAGCTTCCTGCTTTTACTGACCGCCTTTGATACACCGGAGGACAATGTATGAAGCTATCAGCAGAAGAAATGATTTCATCATGGGCAGAACAGTGCAGAAAAAGCTATGAGCAATGGCAGAGCATATTTGAAAACGGATGTCATGATCCATTCTGGGAGGATGGCATTAACCTTAACCTTGTCCGAAACCATATCATTTACTTTCAGCGACAGATGAATGATCTTTGCGAAGAGATAGGCTATCTCAAGCCTGAGATATGCAGCAGAGAGATACCGAAAGCAGTTAACCCGCGTTATATGGCAAGAACAGAAGAGATAGAAAATCAGGCTCGAAAATTACTTGTTCTTATTGAGCAGTTTGATGATTATTGGAAGCTCGTTTCTTTTGAGGATCAACTGACGGACGAGCAAAAAACGGCTGTTTACTATTCTGTTACTTTGGGATATGTCAATAACCTGAAAAATGCAATCAACAGCAAAGACTATGTTGCGATGAGAAGGTACCGTGACGGTTCATGGATACTTGAAAGCATCAGTAAATGTCTGGAACAAATAAAGCGTATACAACAGTAAAATAAAATCAAAAAACAGACCTTCCGCCACGATTTATTCCGTAGCAGAAGGTCTGTATCTTTTTGAAAATGATGACATAGGTTATCATTTTGAAGTAAGGCTAAAACCCAAAGAACTTTTTGAGTCCATTACAGTGCTTCAGATACTCAACAGTAGAACCGTCATGAACTATTTTTGCAGCTGATTTTTCAGGTCTGTCCGGCAGCATATCCCAAACGCCGCTCCCATGTGTTTTTTTTCGGCCAGCCCTCAGTATCGTAATATTTCCGGATGATGCCGAAAATATAGCTGCCCTTTTCCTGTAAATGAACACTTTCATAATAATCAGGTATAATGTCGCCGGACAGAAGATTACCCATAAATTCAGCCATCTCTTCATTTTCATTCTGTTTGCCATAATCAGAAACAAAGTATACATTTTCAAAGTGTTCTCCGGGGTTATTTGAAAGTGCCGTATATTCATCAGTCACGGCATTGTTGTAATTGTTTGCGTATTCGAAATCATCGGGATTGGTGCTGTAAAAATCCTCTGTCACTTCCTTGATACCGCCGGACAATTCTATTTTATGATAAATCAGGTGATATATCTCATGGGAAATGACGCTCTTTGTAAAATTATAGCCGCCGCATATTACCAGCAGACCATATTGACCGGAAGCGTATGCACGGGGACTCCCAACGCCTTCACCGGTGGTACTCCTGATTCCTTCTACCAGCTCAATATGGATCGGCTCGCCTTTATCAGATGACATCTGTTTGAAAAAACCGTCAGGGTACATCCTGAGAAGGTTCCGGAGAGAAAGCATCGTACTGTAAATAAGTTGATCGTCCTGCAGCGGTTCGGAGAGATAGTAAAAATGCGTCATTTCCATTTCCTCACGCAGCTTGATAACGACACCAAATTCATCCTGCAAGGCTGTCCGCATGGTTTCTATATCCTCGTCGCTTATCTTCGGGAGACTGTACTCACTTTCCGATCGTGTCGGCGTGACCTGCGGCTGCACAGACGAGAGATCCCACCGATAAAGTTCTGTTTTTCCTGCACCGGACACGGTAAAATACAGGCTGCTGCCGCTTAGTGCCGTACCGGAGACATTTATGCTTTCGTCATTGTCAGGCAGGTCGAGACGGCAGACCGTTCCGTCACCCTTGTGCAGATTCAGGATACTGCCATCGTCACCCTTTGACAGTGTGACATAGTAATCCTCATTGATGCAGCAGGTCTGACCCGGAGCGTCCTCGGATGTGAAATACTTGTATTCATATTCAAACGGATTTGTTGAATAATAGATCACCTCGGGTTCGGAGTCTCTTTCCGGAGCAAGACCGATTATGACCGATCGTCCATTGTCTATCCGTTCCACCGATAAAAACCGGTAGTCCGGTTCCGTGCGGGTTATCATCTGAGTTATATACAGGTCGTCATGTTTTTTTATCTCATAAATGCCACCGGAACTCACGCAAAACAGCCTGTCTTTCATTTTGAAGCACTGTGCAATTATTTCGGGTGCTTCAAACGGTGTTTCCAAATCAGGCTGATAATGCTGTCCGCTCTGCAGGAAATAAATCACGCCGTCCGTTTTGTCTACCACCGTATCAGCATCCGCAAAATCGAATCTGTGAGGGGTGGTTGTTGAACGGGGACGATAAAGAGAGGTGTTTTCCGTTACAACTTCTATTTTGCCGTTGTTTGTGTTCAGACGGTCAACGGCAAACGAACGCCCGTCATCGGATGCGTAAAGAAGCAGAATATGGTTCCCATCCGCCGCACCGCATACGGATAGTGTCATACCCTCCCGTTGAGGCAGCCATCCGGAGAGATTCGTCAGAAAGGGTACCGCCTCGGAAGGCTCCGTGACCGAGGATTCATCCGGTTTTTCGGGTGTTGGCGTTTCGCTCTTTTCAGATGTGGTTTGTTCGGGAGTGGTCTGCTTAGATGTAGGCTGTTCAGGCGTTGTTTGCTCAGTGGTATCGGTTCCGATGCTTTCCTGTGATGATATATTCTGTGAAGTGCTGCTCTCCTGCTTTTGGGAAGCGGCTGTACAGCCCGATAACGCTATCAATCCTGCCATCAAAATCAGTCCCACAGTCCTTGCCCGAAAGAGATGTGATCTTTTATTATGTCCCATTGTCAGTCCTCCTTGCAGCTAATGCTATGCTTGTATGGTTTGTATTCTCAGCGATATGCTGCATACATTTTAGCACAGCTTCTCAGTAATATCAACTGAGAAAGCGCACTGGCAGGAGGCTGAAAAGGAGGGTAAATACTTTTCATTACCGGAATTTTTGTTGTGGGGTTAATCACGCTAAAAGGATGACATAGGTCATTATTTTCGGACTGTTTCAAAAATTTTTCAATACCCCGAATTTTTGCAAAGAAGTTGCAAAGGTTGGTTTGCTATACTTTAGACACAGCAAAGGAAAACACATAATAAAGTGTGATCTGCGGCATAGCAGTATCAGATCAGAAAGAACCTGAGTGCGAAATCGGGACCGGCGGCTCGCCGGTGCAAAGAAGTTGCAAAGATCAGTTTGGTATACTGATAGCAGAACAAAGGAAAACACTAACCCGAAAATAAAAAACAAAAAGGAGTTAATCACCATGAAAAAGACAGTCAACACCACAGAAAGCAAGTCCACCCTTAACACTATCAACACAAACAAAAAAGGAGCGATCACTATGAAAAAGACAAGCATTAAGAACAGAGTTATGGCAGTAATCCTCGCCACAGCAGCAGCGCTCTCCATCTGCACAGTCGCTATGACATCGACAGCAATGAGCGTTACCGTAAACGCTGCAAGCATTGAAGAGACCGGAAAGAAAATAGGCATCGACGCAGCAGACGCCGCATTCGATACCATCGCAGATCTGTTCCCCGGCGGAAAGATCCTGTTATCCCCCTTCAAAACCCTGTTCCATGCAGGCGTTGACGACAAGGACCCCACAGAGATCATGAACGAAAAGCTGGATCAGATCGACAGCAAGCTTGACCAGCTCTCCGAAAAGCTTGACGACCTCAACGAAAA